>DRMA01000220.1 GCA_011375245.1 Thiothrix sp.
CAACATTTATAAGTCTTGGATAATTCCGAAGGAACGCTAAAGTTACTAATAGTTGTTTCACTCCAATCATTATCAAGTAGATCTTGAATCTTATCTTGTGAGTTTTTGACAAGCTGTTGTGAAATAGTATCGTAAATACTGTACACGGGTTTATAGTTGCGTCTTTCTAGGCGTTCTAATATATGTGTTAAATGCTCAGCAGGTACCAAAAAACTAATTTCATTGCCTGATGTTGCTACATTGATACCAATAACATTGCCTTCTTCATTTAATGTTGGTCCGCCACTCATACCAGGGTTTAGACTACCAGAAACAAGGATGTTTTTTTCCTCGCTGTTTCGCATTACGCCATTATTAACTCCTTTAACAATCGAAAATCCTAAATCCATTGGATTGCCTAATGAATAAAGGTGAGCGCCTTTTTCGGGAAGAGGAGCTATTTTTAGTGGAGGGCCAAGTTCGTTTTTAGCACGTAGAACGGCAAGATCATGTGTGGTATCAAGATCAAGAATTTCAAGCTTACCTTTTCGACCGTCTTTAGCAAGATATTCAAGGTCATATTTATCGGGTGCATTAACGTAACCACTAACAACATGATAATTAGTTGCAAGAATATTGGCTTTATTAACAGTAAAACCAGAACCAATACTAGATTTTTTACTGGTTTGTTTATTAATAACTCTTATTTGATAAACTGATTTTTCTGTTGAGGCATAAATATTTGACGTATCGGTTTTTGCAAATGCAGTGTTTGTTAGCCATAGCATGATGAGGATAAGAGGGCGAATATTCATTAGTTTTGTATTTCTATGGGGCGAGTTAATTGTGAAGGTACAGTATATCAGTGGTATATACTAGCTCACCATGTTAGGAGTGTCTATTTCAGTATATATAGACATAAACAATTAGGATGTACCTTATTACCTTATTAGCTTTTGTTGTTGTAGCGCCCACCTAATATGCTCTTGTACCATTGTTGAACTTATTTCAACTTTGCTTTTAAGTACTTTTATTATTTTATTACTTTGTGGGGCATTACCTAAAGCAATGGCTATATTGCGTTGCCAGCGTTGATAACCTATTCGGCGTATTGCTGATCCCTCCATATTTTTTAAAAATAGGTTTTCAGACCATAAAAACAATGTTAATAAAGAAGCTGTTCCCAAATGATGGCGTACAGAAAAATCAGCTTCTTTAGCATAGTGCGCAAAGTGATTCCAAGGACAAACAAGCTGACAATCATCACAGCCATAAATGCGATTACCCATTAAGGGTCTTAATACTTCAGGGATACTGCCTTCATGTTCAATGGTTAAGTAAGAAATACAACGTCTAGCATCTAATTGATAGGGGGCAATAATGGCTTGTGTTGGGCAAATATCAATGCATGCTGTACAGTGTCCACAATGTTCAATAACGGGTGTAGATGATGGTAAAGGTAAGTCGGTATAAATTTCAGCTAAGAAAAACCAAGAACCTGCATCACGACTGAGAATATTGGTATGTTTTCCCATCCAACCAGCACCTGCTTTGACGGCAATTGGTTTTTCTAGGACGGGAGCGCTATCAACAAAAACGCGATAGCCGAAACGACCGATATGCTGCTCGATTTGATTGGCTAATTGTTGTAAACGTTTGCGCATCAGTTTGTGGTAATCACGACCTAAGGCATAACGTGATATATAAGCACATTCGGGATGATTGAGAATCATGATAGGATCAACATCCTCTGGAGGAAGGTAATCCATACGTACTGAAATAATGCTTTGTGTGTTTGCGACAAGTTCTTGTGGACGACTGCGTTTTGTGCCATGCCGTTGCATCCATTCCATGTCGCCATGATAGCCTTTTTCCAACCAGTACATTAAGCGTTTCTCAGCAGCAGATAGTTCAATATCACTGAAGCCAACATAATTAAAGCCAAGTTCAATCCCCCATTGTTTTATCTGTTGGCATAGTTTTTCTATATCTTGTTCGGATAGGTGTTTAGCGTGTATATGGGGAGACATAAAGTGTGTCAATCCTAGTAAAAAGCAAGAGGGGGGGATATTGATTTTGTTGGATGTTATCTTAATAGACATCCATTAATAAAAAAACGTAATGAAAGATAAACAATGAAAACACATTTACCCAATGAAGCCTCCATGCTTACCTTAGGGCAGGCAATTGCTTATGCATTTCCTCGTAATGGGGTAATTTTACTCAAAGGGGAACTTGGTGCAGGTAAAACAACCTTAGTAAAGGCAGTATTACGCTCATTAGGTCACAAAAGCGCGGTGAAAAGTCCAACGTATACGCTTGTGGAACCTTACCATTTACAAAACAGAGATATTTATCATTTTGATCTTTATCGGCTGGGTGATCCAGAGGAGTTGGAGTTTATCGGTATACGCGATTATTTTCATGAAGATGCCCTTTGTCTTATTGAATGGCCAGAAAGAGCAATTGGTTATTTACCCCAAGAAGATATGGTGATTCACTTATCGTATTGTGGGCAGGGACGCAATGTAGAAATAGAGTGTAATAGTAATATAAAACAAGTAGTTAAAGCATATTCTGCAAATTTTACTTGAAATGTATGCTGGATTAGGTTCTACTGTAACAATATAGGCTTACCTATTGAAATATATAGGTTATGAAAATAAACATAGAAAAAATAATGAAAGGTAGACATGTTATATCTTAGCAATCGATTAATCAGGCGGTCTGGCTTGCTTGGGCTAGTTGTACTGTTGCTTTTGCCTTGTGCTTATGCAAATAATAAAGTGGCGACGATTAAATCAGCGACCATGACACAACATAATCATCAAGCAAATCTACGGATTACTTTGGATAAAGCGGTTAAATATAAGGTATTTCGTTTAAGCTCTCCTGACCGAGTGGTGATTGACCTTAATAATACCAAAAGTAAAAAAATCACCTTAGATAAAAAGATTCATCAATTATCAAAAATACGCCACTCAATGCGTAACTCACGTGATCTGCGTTTAGTACTAGATTTAAAAGAAAGGGCAACGGTTCGTTCATCCCTAAAAGGGAAGCAGCTTACTATAAAGCTCACATTTAAGAAATCAAAAACAGGAACTAAGTCAAAGAAACGCCCTGCTTTAGAAAAAAGTCGCCCTTCACGCTTAGTAGAGCCTCGGGTTGGTGAGCTTATTGTTGCTATTGATGCAGGTCATGGCGGCAAAGATCCAGGCGCAACGGGTCATCATGGTACACGCGAAAAAGATATTGTGTTACAAATTGCCAAAAAGCTAAAACGTAGAATTGACCGCGCTCGTGGTATGCATGCAGTGTTAGTGCGCACAGGAGATTATTACATTCCCTTACGTGAGCGCATGCAAATTGCTCGGCAGAAAAATGCAGGGATGTTTATCTCTATTCATGCAGATGCCAATCCAAACCATAATTTAAAAGGTTCTTCTGTTTATATTTTGTCAGAAAATGGCGCTTCGAGTGAAGCAGCACGTTGGTTAGCTTCTAGTGAAAATGAAGCAGACAGAAAGTTAGCGGGTACAAATTTTCAAGATAAAGGCAGTGAATTAGCAACAATGTTAATGGATTTGTCACAAGCGGCAACCATTGATAATAGCTACTATCTGGCAAAACGCACGTTGGCGGAGTTAAAAGGTGTAAACGAGTTATTGCGCCATAATGTAGAAAGTGCTGCATTTGTGGTGTTAAAATCGCCTGATATTCCTTCTATTTTGGTTGAGACAGCTTTTATTAGTAATAACTCAGAAGAATCACGATTGAAGACCGCCTCTTATCAAAAGAAGATATCTAATGCGCTGTTCAAAGCCATTAGACAGTATCAAGTTGCCCATTCTGGTAGTCATAATATGCGTTATGCAAGTTATAAACCTGCTAAGGCTACTCATAAATCTCGTTCACTCAATAAAGCCAGTCTTTCAAAGGCACGCTTTGTTCGTTCAAGCAAAAACAGCCGAGTGCATTCAAACCGTAGAATGAGCCAGCATATTGTAAAGTCTGGTGAGTCGTTATCAGTGATTGCACAAAGTTATGGTTTGAGTACGAAAATGTTAAAAAAATATAATGAATTAAATGGTTCAACGATTCGTATTGGGCAAAAATTATCTATTCCTATTCGTTCCTGATTTAACGACATCCAGCAAGTTGCTTCTATAAGTAGATGATCATAATTATTTTAACAAATAGAGCATAACTTCGTAGGGTGGATAAGGTACGTCATCCACCATGCTACGTAGCCATGCGGCGGATGGCGTACCTTATTCACCCTACAACGTCTTTATTATTTTGTTAAAATATTTTTGCTCGTGGTCTTAGATGTTCAGATAATTATGTTCACACTTTTTGTTCCAGCCAGTCATGTGGATTATTTTTAAACCAGCAGGAACTCGCTGCGCTCAAACATGCTTCTGATTAAAAAATAACACGCATGACTGGCTTCTCGTTTTTGCACGCAATTATCGGACTCTCTCTATAATATCTCAGTTTGTTGGGCTTCTTAGCGCATCGGGTAGAGTGTACCTAAACCACTATCATCCAACTTCTTTTCTCGTCGTTGCTTTTTTTGCAAGCCAGCATTGACTAGCATTAATAATTGATCGCCTTTCCAAGCTACCTCATCTGCATCTGCAGCGTATAAATGCTGGTTGAGCTGTCTAATAACCGTTGACCCTGCCGCTAATTGATCAGCAAGCTGACCTAAATTTTGTGGTTTATCCTCAGGCCATTGTTGCTGCGCCCATTGTAATAAATAGTGTGCTGCTTGTTGTGCATTATGTTGTTTGCAGGCGTTCTGTAATCGTTTGAGTAGGTTTTTCTGACTTGGAGATGTTTGTTTGTGTTGTTGCCAATTAAGGAACTTCTGGTATTTATGATGATACTGATTAAGTAAATTGAGTAGAATACTCTTATTTTTAAAGAGTAAAAAGCCAAGACTAATAAGACCTATCAGTATGCCTACTATGAGTAAAAACGATGAATTGTTTGCTGATGTTGTTTTTTTCGTCATCACTGCGTCAGTATGATTCGCTTTCTGTTTTTGTGGGCTTGGCGTTTCAGTTGTTACTCCTGTACCTGCTTCAATGGTGATTGTTATTGCTGGTAAGCGTGCTGTTTGTTGCTGTTTGGTGTCAACATTCCACCAGTCCAGCGTTATTTCAGGGAGTTGTAATGTACCTTTCTGGTTAGGAATATAGCTAATCGTTTGTGTGTTAACACCAATAAGGGTTTCACCATCAGTATAGTTTTTATTATCTTCCTGATCAGGATAAATTCGTATTGTATCGACTTGTGGGAGAACAAGTTTAGGTATTTGCGAACTTGCGAGGCCTTTGGCTTCAATAGTTAATATACGTGTGACAGGTTCGCCCACGCGAAAGGTTGGGCGTTTTTTTTGCCAGCTATCATTGAGAACGACTTCTTCAGCAGGTAGCCAATTATTACCCTTAAATTCGGCAGGTAGAGGTTGAACATCTACTTCAATAGGCTCACTGCGCAGCGTAATGGCTTTGCCCCGTTCACCAAAAATAGAGCCTGAAAAAATACCTGAACCAAAAGGATCATTAAAAAAGGGATCATTTTGGAAAAAAGGATTTTGTTGGCGTTTCTGTGGTTGCTTAGCTTTCTTTTTGGCGCGTATATTCCCTTTGACAATTGTGGGTGGGATGGTCAACTTTCCACTTTTTTCCGCAGAAATAACATAGTCGCGCTCAATGACTGTATAGTTCTTACCATTGCGAGAAAGGCGGTATTTTTCTTTTTGTTGAAGTTGTTCAATAACGGCATTCTCAATGGTGGGCGGATACATTTCGTATTCTAGTAATTGCTCATCATAAAATAGCTTTACAGTATAAGAAATTTGCTGTTGTACATAGGGGGGCTTATCATTTTTTAAGGATACTGAAGCTTCAACAAATACATGTTCTTTTGTTGCAGCCGCTATTTCAGGAGGGGCATCACTAACCGTTAGTGTGAGAACGGAGGTTTTTTCACTGCCAAGGGAAATAGCTGGAATAGTGATTTTCCCTTGACGTAGAGGCTGTAATTGTACAACCCAGCTTTTTTTAAACGAGGTTTTTCCATTGATATTGCTCATATGTGAGCGATTGCTTGTACTGAGAATGTTAAAGTCTTTTTTTAGTGGGCTAAGATCAGGGTTATCGTTAGTTTTGCCATTAGTTTCAATAGTAAAAGTAACCGAGTCATCAATATAAGCAGTGTCTTGGTTTAAAAACGCCTGTACTTCTGCTCTGCTGGTGTTAGGCAATAGTGATAAAAATATCATTATTAGGCTAACACAAATGAGCACTTGTCTTGATTGTTTTGATTGTTTTGATTGTTTTGATTGTGCTGAGGGCGTTAGTATTAAAGTTGTTGTTACCATGGGTTGCTCCCTCTTGTGCCTTCAGGTGCTTGGCGTTGTTGGTACTGGTATTTAAATTTACGTTGCAATAAATCACCAGGATTATCTTCAATACGGCGCAGCCATTGCTCTGCGGCTATTTTTTCTTCACGACTAAGTTGTTCAGCTTCTTGTTCTTTTTTTATTGCTGTATCGGATGGCTTGCCGTTGCTTTGTTGTGGTTTATTTTTGGTTTGTGTTTGTTGAGCTGCTTGTTTCTCTTGAGCTGATTTTTCTTCCTTTTCTTTGTCTTCTTTGTCTTCTTTGTTTTCTTTTTCTTTAGTTGCCTTATCAAAGGCATTTTCCTTGGCTTTATTGTCGCTGTCTTTGTCATCTTTCTTTTTGGAACCTTGTTTTTTTTGTCCTTGCTCTTCTTGATTCTTTTGTTGATCTTTTTTTGATTCGTTTTGTTGGTCTTTGCTGTTATTAGATTGCTTATCTGATGCTTTATTCTCTTTATCTTGTTGATTCTGTTTTTTCTCTGACGACTGGTCTGATTTTTTATCATCCTTAGTATCATCTTTCTTGTTTTGTTGTTGCTTTTTTTCTTCTTGTTTTTTTAACAAGGCAGCAACATACTTTTTATTAGCTGTTGCATCAGCAAAGTCTGGTTGTTGTTGTAAGGCGTTATCATAAGCTGCTATAGCGTCCTTATAATGTCCAAGTTTAGCCAAAGCATTGCCTTTGTTATACAACGCATTTGCGTCTTTTTTAGTTGAAAAAGCATCAACAGCTTGTTGGTAATTTCCCTGTTGATAGGCCGCATTGCCCCGTAGCATGGGATCTTGGGCTATTTTACTTGCCGTTTCAAATTCACCACTACGAAATGCTTTATCGGCTTGTTGATCTGCCCGTAACCAAAGATCATCCCAGTCTAGTGCTAATACAGGACGAGGATGAATACTGATAATAAATACCAAAGGTAACGTTAATAACCAACCGCGTCGAAAAGCAAGTGCAGCGAGAGGTAATAGTAATAGCACCAATAATGGACCTTGCTCATGCCATGCCTCGCTATTGATATTATTTGTGCCTTGCTTTTGCTGTTCTTTTTGGCCTTTATGACTGACGGAGAGTAACTTATCCAAGTCGGAGTCATTATCTTGTATGAGGCTGTAAGCTCCACCACCTTGCTTGGCGACTGCTTGCAAGCGTTTTGTTTCGAGCTTAACGACAATGGTATTGTGTTGTCTATCAGTGACATTAGGGATTGCTCCACCTTCTTTTGTTCCTACTGCCATTACTGATAGAGTATGCCCTTGAGCGGCAATTTGTTGTGCGGCTTTTTGGGCTAAGTCACCTTCAACACCATCACTAATGAGGAGAATATCACCTTTATTGACTCCTGCTTGTTGCAATAACTCAGCTGCTTTAAGCAAACCTAAGTCCGCACGGCTACCTTGAATTGGCATGATTTTTGGTATTAATGAGGGTAATAAAGCGCGAATGGTATCAGCATCACGAGTTAAGGGGACAGCAGTAAAGGCATCCCCAGCAAAGACCACTAAGCCTATTTGTCCTTCTTCATTTTTGCGTAAAATATCTTCTATTTTGAAACGGGCGCGTGCTAAGCGAGAGGGGGCTAAGTCAGCAATTTCCATTGAGCGTGATAAGTCAAAAACAATAACCCGTGCAGTGTTGGTTTGAAAAACAGGTTGTGGTTTTTTTTCCCATACAGGGTTGGCAAGCGCCAGAGTGGCAATGAGCCATGCTGTTGCAAGCAGCCAGAGAGCTAATTTCCCTTGTCGGCTTTCGTTACCTTGGTCTAATAAGAATGGGAGTAAATTTTGGTCAATAATTTTATGCCATGCATTATCAGCTACGTTGTGATTAAAAATAAGCCAAAGTAAGCCTGCCAATGGCAAGAGGATGAGTAGCCATAAGGGATGCAGAAAATGAAAGTTTTGTAGGTTGTTAATCATCTTTTTTTGTCTCCCCATGTGTGCCAACTATGTGTGCTAAAGAAAACGTGTTGAGAATGCCGCTACTTCCTATAGCAATGAATAAGCTCATAATAAGTGCTATTGCTAATGGCCAGTGGTATAACTCGTCTACAGGGCGATAGTTTAATTCGTCATTGGAGATGGGTTCTATTTTATCTAAAAAATCATAGATTTTTAACAAGCTTTCAACATCTTCAGCACGAAAGTATTGTCCACCTGTTTTACTTGCAATTGCCTTCAAGTTGTCCTCATCAAGATCACTACCACCAACACGTTGTCTACCAAATGGTGTTTGTACGATGCGTTCGCTACCACCAATACCAATAGCGTAGACCTTGATTTTTTCTTGTGCAGCAAGATCTGCTGCTTTCATTGGTTCAATGCCTGCTGTATTTGCACCATCAGTCAGGAAAATTAATAGGCGATTGGTTTCAGGTTGTTTGCGTAAGCGCTTTACCGCTAAGCCAATAGCATCGCCAATAGCTGTTTTTTTGCCAGCTAAGCCAATTTGTGCTTCATTGAGTAAAATATTTACTGTTTTTCGGTCGAAGGTTAAAGGAGCTTGTAAATAAGCCTTTGAGCCAAAGAGAATAAGCCCAATACGATCACCTTTACGTTTGTTAATAAAATCACTAGCAACCGCTTTAACGGCCGTTAAGCGCGTCACTCTTGTGCTGTTAATAAACATATCGGGTTCTTGCATAGAGCCTGATATATCGACGGCCATCATTAAGCTTCGTCCACTGATGGGGATATTTATACTTTCACCAACTAATTGTGGGCGAGCAGCAGAGGTTAGTAGAGCTAGCCATGTTAGTACGGCAACTATTAACCAGACAGGTGAACGAGAACGTTTATGTTGTACTAACCCTGCTTGTAAACCTGTGAAAAAAGGGATGCGTAAAGCAGAAGGTGTTGTAATGGGGGCAGGGGGTACAAACTTTATAACCAGTAATGGTAAAGGTAAGAGTAAAAAAAGCCATGGTAAGGCAAAACTTATTTCCATTGTTTTCCCCTTTTAGAACCGATGAAATGTTGTTGATAATATTTGTTATTAATTTGCATTAGCCATTGTTTGATTGCTTCTACTAAGCCTTTGTGATCAAGCGTATCAGGCAATTGTGCAACATAAGGACCCTCAGCCAAAATACGTCCTGCCCCTTTACTAAAGGCGTTTGTATTACCTGTTTTATCCAAAAATGCTAGCCATTGTTTGCCTGTTAAACTGGCAACATGCTGACGTGGGAAATGCATCAATGCAAGGCGGCGTAATAGTTGATTCATTTGCGCCACTGCGGCACTATTTTTATCACGTTGTAAGTTGTTATCAAAGGTTTCCAGTATGCTAAGAAGTGCATGTTGTTGGCGTTTCATTTGGCGGTAACGATAGCCTTTATAGCCAGTAAAACCAAGTGCAATGAGAAGCAACACAATAACAACCCACCAACCTGCTGCAAGTGGCCAAATACTGGGCGCATCATATATCTTGTTATCTGCAGGCAATTGAATTTCGGGCAGTGCATTCAGTGCATTGGTGGCATTACTTGCTGCATTTGCTGCACTATGACTATGTGCTTGAGAGCTATTTGTTATAGGCGTAGTCATAAGTCTTTCCTCTCATTTACTGATGCGCGTTTGGACAAGCTAAACGCACGTTGTAAACATTTGGCAACATCATCATTAGTGGAAATTTGTAGTAATGGAATCGTATGTTGGCGCATTAATCTTGCGACGGCTTGATGGTGCTGGGTGAAAAACTGCTTATATTGCTCGCGTCCTTTTCGTGATTGTATATCCAATATACCTTGCTCTGTCGAGGAGGAAGAGGAGCTATTGCTCATGCTATTGGTGACTCCATAACGTCCCGCAGGGGGGACGGTGATTTCTAAAGGGTCAACGATTTGTAGAGCAATGATATCGCTATGTCGTCGAATACGACGTAAATGCTTGCTGGTTTGTGCATCAATGGCATAAAAGTCACTGATTAAAAAGACCAAAGAACCTGGACGCGCCAGACGGCGTAAGCGCTTTAGTTCATCATTTAAACGGATGACATGATGCGTATTATTCAATGCACGTTGTGGGTCAGCATAATGTACTAATTGACGAATAAACTGTAAGACACCCCGTTTACCCATTTTTGGGGGGAGTTCATGATGTTCGCCGTTAAATAATAAGCCACCGACTTTATCACCCTGTTGACTTGCTGCCCATGCGAGTAAGGCAGCCGTTTTGGCTGCAATAACTGATTTTAAAGCGGAGCTTGAACCAAAAAACATGCTGGGATTAAAATCGACAAACAATACAATTGGACGTTCTCGTTCTTCTTGGTAAAGCTTGGTGTGTGGTTTACCTGCTCGTGCAGTAACGCGCCAATCCATACTGCGAATATCATCACCCGCTTGATAAATACGTGACTCTTGGTAATCCATGCCACGTCCTCGAAAACGTGAAGCATGAGGGCCTACTGTTGAGGCAAGTGCCGCAGAACGGTGTGATAAATCTAGCTTTCTTCCTTGTTCTTGTAAGCTAATTAGCGTTTCAATGCTGACATGTGTTCCTGTATTGAAAGGTACAGCAATGTTATGTGCGACTGTGTTTTTTTGCTGATTCTTTGGTGGATTAAACAGTGCAAAAAACCTTTTTTTTAATTGTTTGATGTTCATGTTGCTGCTCCACTTATTTCATTTCCATTAAGCAACAGGAGTATGTTTAATTAATTCACGAATAAAATGATCAGCACTAATACCATCGGCTTCTGCTTCATAGGAAATTAGAATACGGTGGCGCAATACTTCATAAGCTATCGCTTGCACATCTTCAGGTGAGACATAATCTCGTCCATGTAGCCATGCATGGGCGCGAGCGCAGCGATCAAGTGAAATAGTTGCACGTGGACTCCCGCCATAGCTGACCCATTTTGCTAAGGTGTTGCTATAAGGAGATGGGTCACGGCTACCGAGTACTAACTGGACAATATACTCTTGTACAGGAGCAGCCATATATAAGGCGAGCACTTCTTGTTGTGCCATTTCAACCGTCGCTTTGCTTAATTGCAGGGGAGCTTTCGTTTCATCTTGGTAATCTTGCATTGCCTGTTGGCGGGCTAATTCAAGAATGAGATTTTCATTTTCAGCGGAGGGATAATCAATTAACACATGCATTAAGAAACGATCAAGCTGCGCCTCTGGTAAAGGGTAAGTACCTTCTTGTTCAATCGGATTTTGTGTTGCCATGACTAGAAAAGGACGGCTTAAGGTATAGGTGTGTTTGCCAACTGTAATTTGACGTTCCCCCATTGCTTCTAGTAAGGCTGATTGGACCTTGGCAGGCGAGCGGTTAATCTCATCAGCGAGAATTAGATTATGAAATAATGGTCCTTTTTGGAAGACAAATTCTCCTGTTTCAGGACGGTATACTTCTGTGCCTGTTAAGTCCCCTGGTAGTAAGTCAGGGGTAAATTGGATACGGTGAAAATCGCCATCAAGGATTGAAGCGAGTTCTTTGATGGCGGTTGTTTTTGCTAAGCCTGGAGCGCCTTCTACAAGTAAATGTCCATCCGCTAATAAGGCAATCAGTAAGCGATCAATGAGATCTTGTTGACCAATAATACGTGTTTGTAAATAATGCCGTGCCTGAGTAAACGCGTCATGATTGGCTGAATTAGTTGAGACTGTTTGTACGTCTGGTGTTGCTTCTGTAGTCATTTGTTACCCTTATGCTTATTTACTTATTGATACAGCGGCTATTATTGCGTTCGTTTGTAAAATATCAAGTTTCGTGGGTAAAAATTTAGTAGTAGGGCAGCAGGTATTTATTGGTGCTTGTTGTTCATTATTCTTTATTGCTAGAAACTAAACGTAGTTTACTTTTCTGTTCTTTATCATCTTGCTGATGCTGATCTGGGCTAACGGGATTTTCAACGGTAGCGATTAAATCTTTTGCTGCCTGTTCGGCTTCAGTATATGTTTTTTCTGTTTTATATAGGTATTTGGTGCCTTGTGCCAATACAAAAACATGATGTTGCTCTTCCCCATCATCATCTTTACTTTCTGCAATGTTGAGTCGCTCTATACTTTTTAGTTTAACGTAAGTTAGTTTTATTTCTGAGCGTGTGGAGTAGGGTAAAGTTTTTAATTCAATCCAGTTTTGACTGAGTGTTGTACTCATTGTTATAAGCCTCAAATAAATATTTTTGATGGTGTTGTGGGTTATGTTTAACGGCTAAGTTTATTGAAATAACCGATTAATGATTAATTTATAAGCAATTTAATGGAATAACAAAAAATAATACGAATAAAACAAGTTTATCATATCTTTCAGCAATGAGCTTAATGTGCCTTAAGCTTTATGGTTTCTATAAATATTGCTAGTATTCATGCTCGAAATTAGTTAATTCCTTACTAATTAATAGTATATTTAAAAGTAACCTTATGAAAATAAAATATTTTTTTACCCTTGCTCTCGCATTACCTCTTAGTGTGTTTATCATTGCGTGTAGTGATACTTCAACAGTCTCAACGTCAGAATCAGCAACAAGTAACGAAGTTAAGTCTTCCAGTTCGCCTATTGCATTTACTAAAACAGATGTAAAAGTGGGGGATGGTGCTGAAGCAAAAGCTGGACAAAAAGTATCCGTACATTATACGGGATGGCTTTACGAGCCTACCGCAACGGATACGCATGGTAAGAAATTTGATAGCTCACGTGATCGCGGTAAAGCCTTTGTTTTTCCCTTAGGCGCAGGTCGCGTTATTAAAGGCTGGGATCAAGGTGTCGTTGGCATGAAAGTGGGTGGACAACGTACGTTAATTATTCCTGCTGATATGGCATATGGTTCGCGTGGTGCAGGTGGTGCTATTCCACCGAATGCAACGTTGATTTTTGATGTTGAGCTAATGGGCATTAATTAAAATATGGTGTTATTTTTTAGCTAACTTCCTCAAAGCATCATTCCCATCTTTCCTGTTAAAAATTAAAGTGTCACAACAACCTGAAATATTGTATTTTACTGCTTTGTGTTTCACCTTTGGCAATGCCGCAATGAACAATGTTATTTTTACAGGATTAATGGGAGCAGGGAAGTCTACGGTAGGTCGCTTGCTGGCGAAACGTCGGCGTATGGTCTTCTTTGACTCTGATCGTGTGATTGAAGAGTGTATGGGGGTAGATATTCCAACGATCTTTGAAATAGAAGGTGAAGCGGGTTTTCGTGATCGTGAGCAGGAAGTGATTAAAGACCTTGCTGCACGATCAAACATTATTATTGCTACAGGTGGTGGTAGTTTACTGCGTGAAGAAAATCGTCAGTGCCTAAGTAGATCAGGAATTATTGTTTATTTACGTGCGAGTCCTGAGAATCTTTATGCACGAATTAAGCATGATAAAAATAGACCCTTAATGCAGACAAAAAACCCGTTACAGACATTAAAAAATATATTAAAAGAACGAGAGCAAGCTTACATAGAGACAGCGGATGTCATTATTACCACAGGTCGAGATCGGGTAATTATAACGGTCAGGCAAATTGAGCGTGCGCTAGAACAACTGATTGAGATGAAACCCTAATATGCAAACTAATAACAAAAACAGTCACTACGATTCCTATCAAACATTAACCGTTGCCTTAGGTGAACGCAGTTACCCCATTCATATTGGCGCTGGTTTATTACAGCAAGCTGGGCTTTTACAACCCCATATTCATGGTCATCGTGTCGTGATTGTGAGCAATGAAACGGTTGCACCGTTGTATCTTAAGCAGTTGCAGGCTTGTGTTGCTGATTTTAACCCTGTTGAGGTTATTTTGCCTGATGGTGAAGCGTATAAAAACATGGAGGTCATGCAAACTATTTTAACGGCTATGTTAGAACAGCGTTGTGATCGCCAAGTGACCGTGATTGCTTTAGGGGGGGGAGTAGTGGGAGATATTACAGGATTTGCAGCCGCTTGTTATCAGCGTGGTGTACATTTTATTCAAGTTCCCACGACTTTATTATCACAAGTCGATTCATCCGTGGGAGGCAAGACAGGAGTTAATCATCCCTTAGGTAAAAATATGATAGGCGCGTTTCATCAACCACAAGTGGTGTTAATTGACATTAATACACTCGATACCTTGGATGATCGCCAGTTTGCTGCGGGAATGGCCGAAGTGATTAAATATGGTTTATTATGGGATAAGGTTTTCTTGCAATGGCTAGATGACAATATGACGGGCTTAATGCAACGTGATAAAGCATTGGTGACACAAGCCATTCATCGTTCGTGTGAAATTAAAGCAGAAGTGGTGGCAGAAGATGAGCATGAGTCTGGAGTAAGAGCATTGCTTAATTTAGGGCATACGTTTGGTCATGCGATTGAAAATGCAATGGGCTATGGTGAATGGTTACATGGTGAGGCCGTTTCTGTAGGGATGTTAATGGCTGCTGAGTTGTCAGCAAAAATGGGGTGGCTTACTGAACAAGATGTTGCGTATACCCGCATATTATTGCTTAAGGCAAATTTACCTGTAGAACCTCCTGAGAGTATGACGGCTGAATGTTTTATGGATATTATGGCAGTCGATAAGAAAGTGCAAAATGGTGTATTGCGCTTGGTACTAATGCAGGGGTTAGGCAAGGCAGTTGTTACTAGTGAATTTGATTATAAGGCATTGCAAACAGTTTTAGCGGTAGAATAAACACCTTAAACGGTGTATTGCTAACAATATAAACAATATAGAGCAGAATAATTATAAATTATGGCTTACAATATAACTATTATCTATTAGCTGTTCTATTCATTTAAATAACACTTAAATGTATTTATATACAAGGATGTTGCTTGCATGCATATATTAATTATTGATGATCATCCACTTTATCGCGAAGTGTTATCAGCCCATGTACAAAAAATCTTTTCTTCAGCAATCGTTTATGAGGCTGCCTCAGTAGAAGAAGCATTTGCTTTGATGCTTTATAAACAGTTTGACATGATTTGTCTTGATTTGTCTTTACCTGATCAAAGCGGTTTACCTGCATTTCTTTTATTACGTGAAGCCGTCCCTGAAGCCTTGATTGTGGTTATTTCTGGTTTAGATGATGCTGCATTAGCACAAACCATTATTGACCATGGTGCTAATGGTTACCTATCTAAATCGGTAACAGCCCATGAAATAAGTAATGCATTGACACTGATTGCTGCA
>DRMA01000221.1 GCA_011375245.1 Thiothrix sp.
CACTAGTTGTGGTATCAGTCGTTTTCTGCTGTAGTTTTGCTGCTGATTTTGTTAATGTGACACTAATACCATCGATTGGTGTTGCATCTGCTTTTGTTACTGTTCCAGAAATTGCAGGTAGTGCTGCTGTTTCGATAGGTGTACTTGAAGACGAACCACCACAACTTGTTAATAACAATGCTGTTATGGCACTTATGGTCAACGTATAAAAGATACGTTGTGGAGAATGGTTAGATATCATATTTAAACCCTACTTATATTTATATTTATTTAATATGTACGAATAACAGCATCTTGTTCATAAAAATTAATAAATTATATAATTAAACGTAAATAAGTTGTTTATTTTTATAATTTTTATTTATTAACGTAATTTAAAATACTGTTAATGATTGTGAATGAAAAAGGCGAAGACCGATCAATCAACTATTTACTTCTAACACTAAGTAAAATCACTTTCTAAACGACCCGCTATAAAGCAAAATAGTTACTTTATAGCTTAAATAAAAAATGATCTTGTGTAAAAACAACTACGACAAAATAACTCCCAAGCAAATATAAAGAGTTGATCAATTATTGATGGATTATAGAGCAATTTGCCTTACCAATATAATTATTTTATAGATTTTATATAAAATAATTATATCAATATGCTAAATATTTGATTTTTATTTAATTATTATCACATACTGCTAATCATTCTAAAATGACTAATGGTAGGATGTTCACTTTGTTGAGAGGCTTCTAACAGTTAAAATACTTTGTATCATTTATTTATTTTTATAAATCATATAGTTATAACAAGAAAACTCAAGCATCTAGCTCTTCAAAAAACAATAAAACACTATTCTGCCAAACTTGCGGTAAAAGTTCTTCTAGCGGAATATTTTTTACCTCAGCTACCTTCTCAGCAATAAACGGTAAATATTTGGGTTCATTTTTACGTCCACGATATGGCACAGGGGTTAAATAAGGCGAATCGGTTTCAAAGAGGATTTTATCAACAGGTGTTAAATCAATAATTTCACGTACATTCTCCGCGCTGTTAAAAGTACTAATGCCATTAAAACCAAGATGAAAACCTTCTGCTAAACAATATTCCGCCAAAGCTTTACCAGAGGTAAAACTATGAATCACACCGCGTTTAGGCATTTGGCTGACAAAATTCTGCAAAATATGCTGCATATCTTCGTCAGCATCTCGGGTATGCACTACAATTGGCATGTCTAAATCAATAGCGATTTGTAGCTGACTTTCAAACGCTGAACATTGTTTGCGACGATCAGAACGCTCGTAAAAATAATCTAACCCAATTTCACCAATGGCTAACACTTTCTCATGCAAGGCATTTTCCCGAATCTTCGTGTCCACAGCGCTATTGTAATGATCCGCATCGTGCGGGTGAACACCTTGTGTTCCCCATATTTGCGGATGAGCGTTAATCAATCCCATCACGGTATCAAGATTATCAGGCGAGACGGCAATGGTAATAATACGTTCAATATTGACTTCTGCGGCTGCTTGTAATGCCTCTTCTAAGGCATCAGCCTCTAGGTAATCAAGGTGGCAATGGGTTTCGATAATTGGGTGTTGAAAAATAGGGATGTCACGCTTTTTAGCCATGTAATGGTTTGCTCTGCTTAAGGTAAGATATTAAATGTCGCATAGGTTAGCATTAATCAACATGTGCTGTATTTCAGCTTCTTGTGGTGTTAAACCACGATACAAAACCGCTTTTAACAAATCGCCAAATGCATTTACTTCTAACACGACATGCTTATTAAAGTTTACTGCAATGGCAATATCAAGGGCAATATACAATGACTGCGGAAATAATGCAGCGACCTGCTCACAGGTTGCTAACACTGCTTGCCATGCTGAAGTACTCATTTGTTGTTGTAACTGCGTGGTATCTGCTCGCTGGTTGAGTAAATGTAAATTGGTAATGGGTGATTTACTCATTCGCAATACACTGTGCTGCGCTTTGCCTCCAATGACCACGATGCGCACGTCAACGATATGCTCTGCAATTTGCGCCTTGGGTATCCAACGCTCGGCGTACACATCCATCTGACAGAGTGCATTGATTAATTCGATGATGGTATTTTCATTGCAGCTGCGAGTTAAACGGCGCGTATTATACAGCGCCTTCGTTTTAGGCTGATACTCAACAGTAGAACGTATTTGTATTTTGTTTGCACTACTTTCTAAAGCAACAACCCCTGCGGCAGACGCGCCATGCTTAAGCTTAATAAACACTCTAGGCATATTATACTGACGCATTTTTTGGCGTAACTCAGTGTAAGACTGAATAGAACCTAATAGCTCAGGTATGGGTATTTTATGCTGCTGTAGATAGCGCTGGCAGCGATATTTATCGAAGGCTAAAAGAATATCGTCAGGGGAATTCATCAGTTGCACATCATGAACATTCTGTAAATCAGGCAAACTCAACACGGTTTGCTTAACCTGTTGCATCACACCTTTAAACCCTGCATAAAATTGATAAGGCGCAATCATGCGGCCTTTTTGCTGTATTTGTTGCTGGATAGCATACGCTGTTTGGTAAGGACGCTTTGCGGCACGTAAAGGTGAAATACCTTGCTGGAGGATGGCAGTATATGCGTGTTGGTCACGCCCTGGGGAATCAATGCGTAAAATGATTTTCTGCTGATCAAACCGAGTCAACTCGTGGGTGAGTCGCTCGGGCTGAGTAATGAAATCACAATATGAAATAAGGCTGGCGGGTCTCAAGCCTTGTTGTTGTAGAGCCTGTTGAAAAGCATCTACACGCGGATCATGATCACTGGCTAAGAGTACAAAATGAGGCTGAGAGGCATCTAAGGTAACACGAGTAACCACAAGAGATTACCCTATGAGATATTATTCAGAAACAAAGACATAACGGGAAATTTCTTCTTCACCATCATCTTCATAAATATCAGCTTCTTGTTGATCACTAGCATCAAGTTCAGGAACAACAGTGGCGAGTGTTGCCAAGAGGGCATCGTCTTCAATATAGTGATAATGAATATCCAGTTTATCCAGTGAGGCAATGTTTACTGACGTAGCAAGTGCTTTTGCACCTTTGTTACTTAGATTACCCAAGGATAAATCAAGCGTTTTCACTGTTGTTAAAATCTCTGCACCATTAGCTAATGCAATAGCAAGTTCATCAGCATAGTTACAGTTTCTTAAGCCTAAATACTGTAGATTAGGAAATTTATTACTGTTGAGTAACGGTTGGATTGCCGCAAATTTTGCATCACCGTACCATTCTGAATCACCAATCCATAATTCTAGATGTTCTAGATTTGGTAAATCGGAA
Organism: Thiothrix sp.; assembly: GCA_011375245.1. Taxonomy (GTDB): domain Bacteria; phylum Pseudomonadota; class Gammaproteobacteria; order Thiotrichales; family Thiotrichaceae; genus HyVt-477. The sequence goes on from DRMA01000221.1 coordinate 3,329, forward strand.
GCAATAATGTGTTTGATGGTTTCGGCAGAAAGACCACCTGTTTCTAACGAGAGTTTTTTCAACCCTGTATTATTAATCGGTGCTTCCAGAAAACGCCCGTTACCCCGCGCACGAAAGTTTTCTAAGGAAAACGCGCTAATAATAGGACTAAGGCACACCATTTCAATCCATGAAATTTCCGATTCTTCTTGCGCAATATTTCCAATAAACAAAGCTTTTAAGGCAGGTAACTTATCTTTATGGTCAATAAGCACCGCCAACATCCGTGAAAGATAGCGAGTATCTGAAAGATCGTAGTCTTCCGCCCAAAACCCAATAACCAGGGTATCCAAAGTAGCGGCATCTTGATGTGCCAAAAAATGTTCAAAATGATCAGCAAAGGTTTTATCTGCTTCAGGGTCAACACGAAGCATAGGGCTAATAGCAGTGAGGTCGAGACGATTCATCTCGGTGGAAATATCCACTACTTTTTTATGATTAAACTGCGTGCTGCTTGAATACATTTGCGTTATTTCCTTTTCTATATTTTGGCATAGTGTAGCCTTATATGATTTCCCCTAGCAACTTATAATGCCCAAACTGTTTTTCATGCAGAATATCGTTAAATAACAAGGAACTTAAGGTTGAACCAACCACCCTATCTTGTCGGGCAAAACCATCCCCATGAATAGTACCATTATCATACAACGCTATATGGCTATTGATTTCCAAACGCTCGATAAAAGCTTGATTCGTTGCTTGTTGATCACCATTATTTTCAAAATAGAAGCGCTGAGCAAATTTTGCCGTACGCCAAAGTAAAACATTGATTTTTGTGAGTGGAAATTGACGCAACAATGCAACAAGGATATTGGATAACTCAAGATAATCATCTTCACTAACCTCAAAACAATTTCTTTGACCAAGATAACGGATATAACACAATGCCTCGTTGCTCCAAACGGTTTCACACATAAATTGTACTTCATCAAAGTCATGACCTGACCATTTTCGATTGACAAGATGGGCATAACAAGCAGCAATAACTTCCGACAAATCGCCATGATTCCCCTGTGCTGTTATTAACCAAGAAACCTTATTCCATTGATAATAAAGTGATTTACTGTAATCTACAAATGCTAAATTGCTATCAGGGCTGACGACGATGATGTTCTTTCTTAATAAATGGGCATACATCATGCCACTTAACTCATCTGTTGGCGCTAATGGATGGCTTGCCAATAACTGGGGGCGGATCTCGCAGCCTACGTCATTATGGCTATTATTAATAATAGCAATGAGAAATAATGCATCAATAAAGCTTAAATCAGTTGTTAGCGGTGCTTCTTGCAAAGCTTGATGAAAACGTTGGCTTAACATGGCGTATTTTTTTTGTGCTTCGCCTTCAAGTAAACTGCCTTTACAGGTTGGACATATCCAGTGGGTGACATTAGCAGCATTATAAGCCTTGTAATGATGGCTGTTTTTGGGCTGATAGGGCGAATAGCAATGGCAGCATGCAAGAACATCTGAATGTGGAAGTGAAGTGGGCTGCGGATGCAGTAATTTCTGAATCTTTTTTAGCGGTAGATGATATTTTTTTGCAATATCCAGCAAATCATCATTTAGGTCATTTTTTAGCGTCGGCTTCACACAACGGGGATTACTTGTTTCCCAAGAATATTGCCGTTGATTTTTGTCCTGTATAGCATCATGCATGTCACCATGCAGAAGTTCGATGGTCGCGTCATTCATTATGTACACTCTATCTAAAACTATAAACGCCATTATTATAGTACATACTCTAAAAAATACTTATAACATATTGATATAGCAATAATAAATACAGACAAATTGATAAAATAATCACAAAACTACCATTTATCCTTTATTTTACACCGTTTATTTCCACTAACTGAAAATAACGACATACAAGTCCTTATTATTTTTAGTAATTAGCCTATCCCTATAATAAATCGACTATTCTCTCTATCTATTGACTATATAACAAACAAATGTTGTTTATTTAAAACAAATAATTATTATAATAAATAAATAAGAGGTTACATAATATAAGGATAAACAAACGATTAAAAAACTTGATAAGTTTTACTTATAAATGTTACATTAAGGTCTGTTGTTTTATGCATACACAAAATGATGCCCAGTTGCCTCAAAGATACAAGTAATGCCATAAAACGTTTATTGAGTACCATAGACACCACAAGGGGAAGCCAATCATATGTTCACAAAGAAAATTAGTAGTTTAACTGCCGTTTCTGTTTTTGCTTTATTACTATCAGGTACTGCTTTAGCACATGATGGTGGTTGGGTAGCTTCAGGCGGTTCTGTATTAAAAGATAGTTCAGGCAAATGCATCAAGTCTTCTGGCGGCAATCAGTTTGATGGTTGTGGACCAGCTAAGGTTGAGCCACCTAAAGTTGAAAAGCCTGTTGTAGTAACACCTCCTGCGCCAAAGCCAACGTTCCATGTGCTTAATCTAAATGAAGCAGCAGGTTCTAACTTCAAAACAGATAGCTCAGAGCTTAGTGATAGTGCACGTGCTACGTTAAATGACTTCAGCCATAAAGTAAAATCATCAGGCGTTGCTCCTACTGCTATTAGCATTGTTGGTCACACTGATAGCCGTGGTTCAAAGAAATATAACCAAGCATTATCAGAGCGTCGTGCTGAGTCTGTTGCAAGCTATCTTGCTGCTCAAGGCATGAATAGGGATGTAATGCGTGTTAGTGGTCAAGGTGAAATGCAACCTGTTGCCGATAACGCAACAAAAGCAGGTCGTGCTGAGAATCGCCGTGTAAACATTCATGTTCAAGGACAACGCAAAGTTCAGAAGTAAACGCGTTAGATTTACTCTTGCAATACCTAAGCTGATTTCTTCAGCGATGTAACATCTGAAAGGCCAGCATTTGCTGGCCTTTTTATAAAGCTGATTACACATATTTATAGATTTATGCACATCATTTTGTATACTTGTTGTATGTGCCTACATTAGCATTTTCAAAAAATCCTACAATAAACTCGATCTAAAACAAATAGCAGAATATTATAGAATAGCTTGCTATGTATTTGTTTTTATTGATTTATATTAATCTTCATCACTTTTACTATTTAGGGGAATAAATATGTTATTCAACGAACGTATCATGGGAGCTATTATTAGTACGCTTCTAGTCGCCAGTTTACCCGCACTAAGCCAAGCAAATGTTGCTGAAACAGCAAAGCAATGCGATACCTGTCATGGTACAAATGGTGTCAGTAAAAACGGTAAAGTACCAACAATTGCTGGCTTTTCTGCGGCAACCATTACTGAAATTTTGCCACAATACCAATCAGGTGCTCGTGCTGCTGAAAAATATACGCCTAAGGGGGGCAAAGCCAGTGACATGAAAGAAGTGACTAAAGATATGAGTGCTGCGGATATGCAAGCCATTGCTGATCACTACGCAGAACAAAAATTCGTTGCTGCCAGCCAAACTGTAGATGCCGCATTAGCTGCAAAAGGTAAAAAAATACATAACAAAAACTGCGAAAAATGTCACTCTGAAGGCGCTTCATTAGCAGACGATGATGCAGGCATCCTTGCAGGTCAGTGGAAGCCTTACCTAGAACGTCAATTCGCATTGATTGCTGAAGGCAAGCGCGAAATTCCAAAGAAAATGAAGAAGAAGCTTAAAAAGCTAAGTGCTGAAGATATTAAAGCTGTTACTGAGTACTACGCAAGCCAGAAGTAAAGATAAACACAAAAAATAGCAGGGAAGGTAAAATCAACCCTGCTGTTATCCTTTACCCCTAGAAGGATATTGATTTTTTCTCTCGCTAACCACATACTTTACTTATTCTCAGCGACCCCGTTCCTACATCAATAATTCATGCAACTCTCCAACGAAGACAATCTACGGCTCAATGTATTACTTGCCCAGCCTTTACATGCCATTCGTATTAGCGAAGGCACGATGACCGTGTATGCCTTAACGGAAAAAGGCGAGGCAAAAGTACAACTCAACCCGACCGCTCGTGATGAACAATACTTACGCTGGGTACGTGAACTTTTATCGATGAAAATAACAGGCTCTCCAAGTGGTTACCCTGTTTTCATTAAACGCTGGACACGCATGGGACAAACCAATAATACCTTAGAACATATGCTATTATTAGGTGAACCTGAAGCCATTGTTGCTATGGTGCATAGCCCTGAGCTTAGTCATGAAATGGCGCGCCGTGCATGGTGGGCTCATCCAACGACTGAAGTCGCACGCCGCTTATTACATTATCCTGAGGTCGTTGCGGGTGAATTGGGTAAGGAATTAGTGGAATATCTGCTTGAATTCCTCCCTTTTGAAGAAGAGCAACTCAATGTAGTCGATACTGTTCGCCTTAGTTTACAAGGTGATCTTATAGCCGAAAAGAAACGCAGCGAATTATGGAAACGTGCCAAACGCAAAAACCCTTACTATATTGGTTTTTTGCATAGTGATCGTGGCAAAAATATCCCATTACTCAAACCCGATCATCCTCACTTAACAACAATTAAAACCAGCCTGTCTGCGCCACTCGCAACCAACAATATTTATGCACAAGCACTGTGTCAATTACTCTCATCTGCGGGGCAAGGCTGGCTAGAAACACTGAAACAAGCACTACATAAGCCTGTCGATCAAGAGGTGGTCATTTCACTGTTTAAAGCCATTGATGGCTATTTTAACCTGCCCTTTCCTGAGCACCGAGGCATACGCGAAATAGCCAATGCAGAACAACGAGCAACCCTATTTTGCTGTGGAAAAAGTAATAGTGATGTAGTGTGTCCAGAGGATGTACAACACATCATTGCCGCATTGACAGAGGAATATATCCCACTCTTTAATGCACTTTTAGTGCTTGCACAACTTGGAGAAGACACATTAATCCCCATATTTGCAGGGAATGATTCAGTAGGAACGGTAATGCGCCGACGTTTACAGCCTGTCACACTGCCAATATTAGAAAAGATTGATATATTAATGTTATAATGCACTTACTAAATGTTCAGACAATTGCGTTCACAGAGTAGAAGCATATTTGAGCATGGCGAGTTCCTGCTGATTTAAGAATAATCCATAGCGCTGGCTAAGTTCGTTATGTGAATATAATTATCTGAATATCTATAGTTTATGCTTATGAAGTGAATATTCATCAATTACAAATAAGTATTGAATCATTATCAAACACTGACTTCTAAAATATTGTTAGATTGAAAATGAGTTAAGTAATCCATTAAATTGTATAAATTTTATACATAATATAAAAAAATAGGTACAATACTATACAGATACTGCCTATTGTTTTCTATGCCCGATAAGTATTTAACCAAACCGAGGTAAAAAATGCCGTACTATGTTTTTAAAGTGACACAACCCACCGAGTTAATTAAAAACTTGAGTTTACAAGATTCATTTGAAAAATACCGTGATGCGCGTGAACTCGCTCGTGGTATACGCAAAGAACTACCACTTGATAGTGGTACTACCGTCAAAATGCTCTTTGCGGCAAACCAATTAGCTGCTGAAGAAACCCTCATGGAAAAAAGAGAAGAAAAAGTGGTCTTGGAGTGGGAAAAGTAGCCTAAGCGCTACTCTACACCACAACACAGATTATGGACGAAGACATATACCGTCAGGTTTATCACCAAATCAATAAAAATCGCTGCATCTTTGAAAAGGCGCTAACAAATCGACGTTGTGACTGCGAACAAAAAAAACGCTTCAACTTAGCAACTCGTGAGGCAATGGGCTGCCGCTCAGTCGCTGCACTTGCTAACTGTACTAAATATCTTAATACTATGCGCGAAAAGGCACGCTTCGCGTTAAGGGTCACCCTCATTGATGGCCCAATGCCGCATAATAAAGAACTACAGGTACAGGCAGGTGGCTGCCTACAATTACAAAAACAACTATTCCCAGAACGAGCAGACCATCAAACTACTGATAATATTTATGAATTAGTCAATGCCGCATTAATAGAATATGCCACGATTGACAACTTCCCCTATGGTGAAATGGTAAAAGGAATTGTTACTTATAAAAGCCGAAAACGGAAACGTCATTAATGAATCACTACCCTATTTTTCTCAAACTTGAAAACCGTCCTTGCCTCGTTATTGGTGGTGGCAGTATTGCTGAGCGTAAAATTTACTCGCTGTTATCAGCAGGAGCAACGATCACAATTATTTCTCCTACACTGACTCAAAAACTACAACAACGTCTCGTGGCAGAAGAAATAACCCATATTGCACGTTACTATGAAGGCGAAGCTGACCTTGCTTGCACATTTTTAGTGATTGCTGCTACTGATAATAGTGAGATTAATGCTCAAATTGCTCACGCAGCAAATAAACGCAATATCTTGGTAAATGTCGTCGATAACCCTGCACTGTGTAGTTATATTGTTCCTTCTGTTGTTGATCGTTCTCCCGTCACTATTGCCGTGTCTACAGGTGGCGCATCACCTGTTCTCGCACGTCAACTACGTATGAAACTTGAAACAATGGTGCCTGCAAGTTGTGGGGAGCTCGCCAGTATCACGGAAGAATACCGCGATAAAGTCAAGCAGCATTTTGATACCAATGAACAACGTAAACATTTTTGGGAAAATGCCCTAAGAGGACAGTTTGCTGAACTCGTTTATGCGGGGCATAAAGAGCAAGCACGCCAACTATTAGACACCTTATTAGCCAAAGGTAACGATGCCAAGCTCATGGGTGAAGTCTATCTTGTTGGTGCAGGACCTGGTGATCCTGATCTACTCACCTTCAAGGCACTACGATTAATGCAGCAAGCGGATGTCATGGTTTATGATCGTCTTGTGTCAAAAACCATCTTAGACATGGCAAATCGTAGTGTAGAACGTATCTATGTTGGCAAAGAAAAAGATAATCATGCTGTGCCACAAGATAAGATCAATGACCTATTGGTAGAAAAAGCCAAACAAGGCAAACGTGTTTTACGCTTAAAAGGCGGTGACCCGTTTATTTTTGGTCGCGGTGGTGAAGAAATTGAAACACTGGCAAGCGAAGGCATTCCGTTTCAAGTAGTACCTGGGATTACTGCTGCTGCAGGTTGCGCCTCCTATTCAGGCATCCCCTTGACCCATCGTGACTATGCTCAATCATGCAGTTTTGCCACAGGACACCTCAAAGATGGCAGTATTGACCTCAATTGGGCGCAATTAGTACAACCTAATCACACGATTGTGTTCTACATGGGACTAACAGGTGTGCATATTATTAGCGAACAATTACAAGCACATGGCTTAGCAGGTGACACCCCTGCCGCCTTTATTGAGCAAGGCACAACACGCAATCAAAAAACCCATATTGGCACAGTAGCAACCTTACCTAAACTAGCTAAAACCTCAGGCGTACGTGCGCCAACACTGATGATTATTGGAGATGTCGTCAAATTGCACGAAAAGCTCCATTGGTACAAGCCACAACAACATGTAACTGCAACCGAATTTAGTAAAAACAAGCCCCAACATGAGCCACAGGATGGATCACAATCATGAATGAAATAAAGATCAGTGTTGAAGAAGCATTTAACAACAATATTGCCAGCAGTATGGGAAGTGATGGTAGCTGCTCTGAAGCAGAGCCCTTTGCTTTACAAGCCATTGATGACAGCATGGAGCCAGAATTTGCCACAGGCTGCATTATTATTATTGATCCAGGTGGTGTTGTCCGTGATGGTTCTTATGTATTTGCCAAAGACTTGAAAGACGAATATATCTTTCGTCAACTCAGAATTCGGGACGAGAAGCTTTTTCTTGTCCCACTTAACGACCTCTATGAAACTTTCCAGATTCCTGACCTAAGTTATATTGAGGGTATTATTTCTCAACGGGCAGGAAAAAAACGTAGTTATCACAAATGGTATGATAAATAAATGACAGGTGTAATTAATACAGATAATATCTTCACTATTAACCTTGAAGATTTTGAAGAAGAAGTACTGCAAGCGTCTTATGAAAAACCAATACTCGTCGATTTTTGGGCTGCTTGGTGTAACCCTTGCCTCTTTATCGCACCCATCCTTACTGATGTTATTAACGCCTATAATGGGGATATATTGCTCGCTAAACTTGAAGTTGATGCTGGCAAAAATATGAAGTTGGCAGGGCGTTATCAGGTGCGAGGCTTCCCGACTATCATCCTCTTTGAATCAGGCAGTGAGGTGGAGCGCTTCAGTAGCGCCCGTCCCAAGGCCTATATTGAAGAATTTATTGAATCGAATAGTCGTTTATTGCGCCGCTCGTAGTGATAGCGTTTTCATCACCTATAACTCGATACTCTAGTTTTTGAGCCAGCAAAAGCCAAATAGCTTTGATATCATTCCAACGGTCAAAGTCATTCATTACTTTACCTAAATTTATGCTGATTAACACATCTGCCCCTTATAGAAGAATTCATAGATTTTATAGATGAGGCACCACAAAAGAATGAAACAACAAAAAAGAGCCTACTAATCAAGTAGGCTCTAAGGGCTTGTGACTTTGTATTATTTATTATTATTTTTTTGAAAATTACTTGCTTACAGGTGCTTGTGGTGCAATATTCTGTGTTGGTACGAATGCAGGAACTTGACCGTTAGCAAAAGGAACAACACCAACGCCATTTGTTTGGTTACTACCAACTACATTAGCAGCTGTAGTTCCATTACCTTTGCCTTCACCCGTCCAATCAGCAAGACCATTTACGTTTGACTCACCGTTGCCGTCAGCTGACATTTTTGTATCCATATTAGTGCGACCTTTACCTTTGAACGTAATAGCGAAATCTACTTCACCATCTGCGTCGCCCTTACCTGTTCCCCATGAATTAAGTGAGCCTTTTCCAGCACCTTCACCTTTAGTGTTACCCTTGCTTGCTACTGATGAAGTACCTTGCGCATTTCCAGCAGCGTTACCATTACTTACGCCATCCATCCAATCAGCAGATGCAGTTGTAGAAAGAGCGATTAGGGCAGCGAATGTGATTGTAGAAAGTTTCATAATTATTCTCCTTGAGCTTTATTAGGGGCTTATATTCTTATATTAGGTTGACCTGTTAGCGGTCTATGCAAATAAGAATATTCTAATATACTTATTTCGTCAACTATTAATTGACGAAAAACACAATAAATTCAAAAAAAATTAATTATTCAATATTATCAAAATGTTAGATGAAATAATCCACACTACTGGATTCGTTAGTGTGAATATAATTATCTGAATCTCTATTAGTAATTACGAAATAATCAAAAATTAATACTTAGAAATCTCCTGTTGCACCTGCAACCATAATCTCAAGCATTGCTTGGTTAACACGTACTGCGGTGTCTAGCACTTTAGTATCAAGCAATTCACTATTAATTAACATGTCAAGATTCAACATCATTAACCAAACCTTCTTGTCCTTATCTTCAACCACTGAAATGCGACAAGGCATATAGCTGGCAAAAATAGGATTACTCATCACCATTGTTCGGGCATCCATCGGATCACAGAACTGGTAAATAGCAAGATGTGGCATTTCAACACCCCGTGCTTCAAGTTCCTTAGATACTTCTTGCTGTCCTACTAATTTCATATTTAAATCAGTTGCTTTAGAAATCATCGCAGTTACGGCATCGTCGATACTCACACCTTTTTCAAGCTCCATTTTTGCAACGGTTTGCTTAATATCCGTAATTTGTAATCCCCCCTGTGATTCTATTTTTTCTGCTTTAGTATCCGCTTTAGCCAATTCTGTTGCTGCAACGACTGGCTTTGTAGGGGATGTTGGTACTGTAGGTTTTACAATTGCTCGACGTGCTACTAGATCAGGCGGAATAAATTTTGTTTTACCACTCGCATCAATACGCGCATTATCAAGTGTTGCAATATAAGCCGTTATATTAGTTAGATCCGTATCCGAAAAATCATCAAACGTTTCATCTTCTGGGTCATTATCATGCATACGCATTTTGGCCTGAAACATCTTGATTGATTGGAATAAGTACTCATTGTGTTGTGCTGCTAACGGTGGCGCACCTTTTTTGGGTTTACCAAAACCATCGCGACCATGACAGGTTTTACAGTCTCCTTTAAATAGACTTTTACCTTCCTTAACATCACCGCCATATTGTACAACATCAAACTTAGGGTCTTTACTTAGATCAATCGACGCTAAATAAGCCGATACATCTTCAATATCCTTATCCGTCATTTTGTCAAGAGCAGCGGTTTTCAACATCATATAATTTTGTCGTTTTCCTGCACGATAATCTCCCAATGCTTTAATAAGATATTCCTGTGGCATACCTGCAAGACGTGGCGACAGTTTTCCTGAAGCGCCTTGCCCATAAAGACCATGGCATAATGCACAATTTTTATTTAATGCTTTACCATTTGCTAAATCAGCCGCTTGAAGTTGCAAAGGTAGCAAGAAAGCAAGCCCACACAATGCTAAAAAGTGCTTTTTCATTAATTAATTCCCCTAAAATGTTATCCGTTATGATAAAAAACAATCACAGTATAATACTGATTTAATCAAATTTTAAATAAAGCGTTAAATAGATTTTCTACAGCTCACTTTAGCTTTATAGTTAAAACCTATTAAAACTTACATCTGTGGTTTGGGTACACGGTTATAATACCCCAAACGATTTGCTGCAAAATACGCGACAAGTTGCCCAATCTTTTGTAAACGAGGTCTTAACCATAAAGCTTGTTGAGGACAACCAATTGCTCCTAACTCCAAAACCAACTCTGCATCGCGAGTATGTGTTCTTTTGAACATATAATACTGACTTAGATTTTTGGTAAAATTGTCTTTCCGCCAACGATAATGAAAATATTGTGAATAAAGCCGTTTCCACGCCTGAGCAGCAGGGCGATCTGATGCATCATCATAACCAATGGAAGCGCCTGTACGACAAGGATCACCCGCAATACCATCAAAATGAATAAATAAGGCTAATTGTGTCCGTGTTTTTGGTTTCCAATTAGCATTAGCACGAATCACCGAGATACCCGCACGGCGTAAATAGTGTGTTGCAGCATCAGCAACAATAGGTGTCCAGTTAATTTCTCGTCCATAAACCGAACGCGCACCGAGCTTGCCTTTGGAACGTCCTTCATGGCCCGCTTGAATAAAAACCTCAGCGCTCAGATTTTGGCGCTGAGACTGTGAAGGTGTACTAACAGATTGCCCAGCAGGGCGTGTATGTGAACACGCCGTCACAAATGATACGATAAAAAGAAGAACCCACAAACGCATAAACTGCCCCCAATTAAGCCATAAAAATCATTACTCTGATTATTATGCCTACGAAATGTTCATTTGTTTATAGTCGATGTTCAAACTTTTTATTATTATTAGCAATATTGAGCATTTTTGAATGCCTGCTAGGAATCTCACTGAAACTGAACGCTTGTTTGAGCGTACCGAGTTTAGTGAGATTGGTAAAATTGAAGGGCGAATTCTAGCAAGCTGGATTGTTAGCCATTCATAGGTTCTATAAATTGCGCTTAGAACAACTTCCCGCCTTTTCCCATTGATCTACTTCTTTTGATTGTGACTTATGAATACGGTACCTCTCAAGAATTGTTTTATGTTCACTAACAGCTACTTTACGATCAATCGCCAAATTAAACCCCGCCTCATCTTGCAATAATATAATGGGGGTTGTTGCTGTTGAGAGTAAACAATAAAAGTCTTCAAACGAATTAAATTGCTGACCATTCACCTTGTCAATCGTCATAGGAGCAATATCATGTGTCCCTGTGCTGCTAAATGAAGGCAATACTTTGGTAATCCGAACTTGATCTTTTTTGTCTTTATGTATTGATTTTTTGTATTCTTCAGCAGACAAACAGCCTTCTGTTATTTTAGTTGCGACAAATACATACCCTCCATAGATGAGATAACGGGGATCTTGATCAAAAACATAGTCCATCTTAATAACATCACGCAGTGGAAAATCAATCTGCTTTGCTTTACCTTTTCTGACAATATCAATTACAAGCGTGTCACCTAGTTGGTGCATATCAATATAATGTAAAAAATTAAACCGTAGATTATCTGATTTAAAAATTTTACCGTTATTTTCGATCTTCTCACCACTAATTTTGGTAATCACATCACCTTCTTGTAATAAGCCTTCTGCCTGTGTATTTGC
>DRMA01000222.1 GCA_011375245.1 Thiothrix sp.
CTTCTTTCCCCCCCCAACTTGCTTGTTCTAGACGAGGGCGTTTATGCCATTCGCGTATACTATTACGTGTAATGCCTGACATATTCATAAAACGAAGCACTTTAAAGTCCTTCATAAAATTTAAGTAATCAGGATTAAAGAGTATTTGTGAATAATGTTGTTCAAATGCGAGAAACTGGCCATCATGCGTGTGGCATTGATTAGCTTGGCTAACGTGTTTAAAGCTGTTGTTAGCGCAAATTCCGCCTGGCATAAGGATACGAATATTACGTATATAATTGGCAGGGTTTGATTGAGTAATGATGAGTGATGCACTTATTTTTTGATTTTTACCTGGTTTTATTTCAATGAAGTCCTTACCAGGTATGCGTTTGACGAGGCGTGCGTTGACACCATATTTCAATTCTCCTTCGCCATCGTAAAGCACAGTATAAATACCTGTAGGAATGGTATTTGCGGGGAAGTTATTGATAAAACGGGTGCCTGCTTGCCCACCATTAAGTGCTGTTGGCCAACCATTATGGTCATAGTTTATTTTTCCTTTGGTGAGCCAAGGACGTGCTTCCTCAAAGGGCAGTGAGAGTTTGAATAGATCCACAAAGGGTACACTGGCATTGATATCCATTGCTTCGTTAGTATTCATACCAATAGAAGAGGTTTGGTTTCCTGCTAAGGCAGGCATAATGCTGAGGCTCTGAATAATGAGCACAGCCATAATGATTGACACGCTTTGTTTCATTGTTAGTTTATCCCCAGTAAGAACGCGTTTGGTAACGGACTACTGTCTTTATTATTATTATTATTATTTGCTTAGAATCGGTTGGGCTGTTCTAAGGGGGTTGTTTTTATTTGAGAATGAGTTTAACTAATAAAATAATACTTTGCATGGAAAAATAGATAATTGGTTTTATTGGTTTTGTAAAATAAAGAATAGTCACACGTTGAACATGGTAAAAACATTTATCACAGGTATACTCCCTGTTCTTTTTTTTAAACGCTTGTGATAGTGATGCAAGCAATGGTACTACGAGGAAACAAGATGAGTGCAAGTGACGGCTGTGATACTGTTTGTGCAATGCCTGATATAGCCAATGAACCCCACTCAGGCCCCAATGCAAGACTAAATTGGGTGGGAATGAGTGGCATAGAAGTACCTGTGTTTATGCTTAATGGACATCAAGAAAAAATACAAATGGTTTCAAAAGTTCAGGCCTATGTCAATTTGACAGACCCTAAGAGTAAAGGTATTCATATGTCACGTTTATACCTCACCTTAGATCAAAAGTTGGGTATGAATGTACTTGCACCTGCTTTACTGAATGATATTGTGACTGACTTTGCCATTTCTCATGAAGGAATTAGTGATAATGCTTATTTAGAGTGCCAATTGACCTTTTTTGAGCGTCGCAGTTCGCTGATTAGTGATAATACAGGATGGAAAAGTTATCCTTTTCAAATAATTACCACTTATCGACAAGGAAAAATTACTAATGAACTGTCGTTAGAAGTGCCTTATTCTTCAACCTGTCCTTGTTCAGCAGCATTGGCACGCCAGTTGATTCAAAAAGGCTTTAGTGAACAATTTGGTAAAACAGGAACAGCAGATCTTGCCACTGTATATGATTGGTTAGGAACAACAGAAGGGATTAGTGCTACTCCCCATAGTCAACGTAGTGTGGCACAGGTAAGGGTCAAGCTTGATGAGCGTTTGACGGAACTGCCTATTTCGCGAATTATTGATGAAGTGGAAGATGCATTACAAACGCCCGTTCAAGCAGCTGTTAAGCGTGAGGATGAGCAAGAATTTGCTCGTTTAAATGCAGCGAATTTGATGTTTTGTGAGGATGCAGCACGTCGCTTGCAAGCCAAGCTGGCGCAGGATAATACGTTAACCGATTTTTGGATTCGTGTGAATCATATGGAAAGTCTGCATCCACATGATGCTGTTGCTATTGTAACGAAAGGGGTGAAGGGTGGTTATCGTGATGACCCTCGTGAATTTCCTCATAGTGCATAGAGTGATGGATTAAGTATGAAATATAAAGATCTTAGAGATTTTATTCAACAACTCGAAGAATACGGAAAATTGAAACGTATCAGCATTGAGGTTGATCCGTATTTAGAAATGACCGAAATTTCTGATCGTGTATTACGCCAAGCAGGACCTGCCCTGTTGTTTGAAAATCCCAAGGGCTTTGATACGCCCGTGTTAACCAATTTATTTGGTACGCCTGAACGAGTTGCTATGGGAATGGGCGAAGACAATGTTGAGGCATTACGTGAAGTAGGTGAGCTGCTTGCTTTTTTAAAAGAACCTGAACCACCTAAGGGGCTTAAGGAAGCGTGGCAGAAACTGCCTATTTTCCGCAAGGTTTTGGATATGGCTCCTAAACAACGCAAAACAGCGCCTTGTCAAGAAGTGGTATGGGATAAAGAGCAAGTTGATTTGACTAAAATTCCTATCCAAACCTGCTGGCCAAAGGATGCCGCCCCCTTAATTACATGGGGATTAGTGGTTACCAAAGGTCCGAATAAAGCACGACAAAACTTAGGCATTTATCGTCAGCAATTGTTATCAAAAAATCGTTTGATTATGCGTTGGCTATCACATCGTGGTGGCGCGTTAGATTTTAAAGAATGGCAACAAATACATCCTAATCAACCTTTTCCAATTGCTGTGGCATTGGGAGCAGACCCTGCAACGATACTGGGCGCGGTTACGCCTGTGCCAGATAGCTTGTCAGAATATGCATTTGCAGGATTATTACGAGGTTCGCGTACTGAGGTTGTACGTTGCTTTGATGTTGATTTACAAGTGCCTGCTTCAGCAGAGTATATTCTTGAAGGTGCTATTTATCCTGATGATATGGCTGCAGAAGGCCCTTATGGTGATCATACAGGCTACTATAATGAGGTTGATGATTTTCCTGTTTTTACCGTTGAACGTATTACTCATCGCAAAGATCCAATTTACCATAGTACGTATACAGGTCGTCCTCCTGATGAACCCGCTATCTTGGGGGTAGCGCTGAATGAGGTTTTTGTGCCTATTTTGCAAAAGCAGTTTCCTGAAATTGTCGATTTTTATCTGCCCCCCGAAGGTTGTTCTTATCGTGTAGCAGTTGTTAGCATGAAGAAGCAATATTCTGGTCATGCAAAACGAATTATGATGGGCGTATGGTCATTCTTACGTCAGTTTATGTATACCAAGTTCGTTATTGTGGTCGATGATGATATTAATACACGTAATTGGGAGGATGTTATTTGGGCAATGACGACCCGTATGGATCCTGCACGTGATACGACGATTATCGAAAATACGCCGATTGATTACCTTGATTTTGCCTCACCCGTATCAGGACTAGGCTCTAAAATGGGTTTTGATGCAACGAATAAGTGGGAAGGGGAAACAACACGTGAATGGGGAGTGCCGATTGTGATGGATAAAGCAGTGAAGCAACGGGTTGATGTGTTGTGGGATGAATTATTTAGGTGAAAAAGTAGTTTATCGTTACTGTTTGAAGCCTGATAGGAATCGCACTGAAGCCGAACGTTGTTTGAGCGTAGCGCGTTTAGTGAGATTGAAGGGCAATTCTATCAGGCTGGATTGTTAATCGAAATATGAAGATGGCATATTGGTTTTAGTGTTTAGAGCCAAACATATTAGGGAAGTAGCTGTTGTTGCCGTTATTATTAAAGGGAAAGAAGTTTCCTCCATTACTGCCTGTGTTGAAGCCATTATTAAAGCCATTGTTAAAGGGGAAGCCGCCACCATTGTTATTACCAAAGGGGAAGAAGTTTCCACCATTGTTATTACCAAAAGGGAAGAAGCCGCCACCATTATTATTGCCAAAGGGGAAGAAATTACCACCATTATTATTGCCGAAAGGGAAGAAGCCATTCCGATTATTATTACCAAATGGCATCATATTATTCCAATAACCATTATTATTTTGTTGATTTCCCCCTTGTAAGGCAAAAAGCAGTTGATTTCGTTGTTCTGCGGGTAGATCTGTTGCATTAGATACTTGTTGGAAAATTTGTACACGTGTGCCTTTAAACGAGCGTCTTTGTATACCTCCATTTTGTGTAGGAACGCCAATGGATGCGTCAAATGTATTTTCGCCTATTTTCTTAATAGCTAATCCTGTGTAATTAGCAGGTATATCCGATTTTGGTGTTATTTTTTGCATCCCTAGTGTTATGTTTTGGGTGATGATTTTACTATTACGTAGTAATGTTATTTTTACATCACGACCAGGCTTATCATCACGAATGAGGTTGATAAACTGTTGTGGATGGACAATTTTGGTGTCGTCATAAGCCAGCAATATATCATTAACTTTAAGCCCATTTTTTTCAGCAGGGGAGTTTTTGGCAAAGCGGGTCACAATAATGCCTTGTCCAGCAGAAACACTAGTAGGCATTTGTGCTGCAACAGCGTTAGGCAGTACATCAATGCCAATCCCTAAATAGCCTCCCATTGTTTCGCTATGAGAACCTTTTTTTGTTGAGGCTGTGGTTGTCGTAGTTGAGGCAGGTGTAGTTGGTGTTGTTTCTATTGCTTGTAGTGGTGCAGGTGGAATGGAAGTAGGGTACTCACTTGCATAGGCAGATATTGAGAAGATTGTGCAACTAGCGATTACCGAAAATAGGTATTTTTGTTTCATTTTTTTATCCATTTTGATGGTTTATTGTTCGTTTATCTATCATAGCGTTTGTTATGCAACTTTGCTAATACGCTGAGTAATACTTGTGTTATGTTATTTCTCTCACTTTAAACTGCCAAAA
>DRMA01000223.1 GCA_011375245.1 Thiothrix sp.
AACCGTTATGCCTGAGATTGCTCCAGAACCTCTTCCTCCAGTGAATCATCGTGTTTATAAGCGTCTGTTAGGCAATGTTGATTTTCGTCGTGATGAGAAAGGCAATGGTCGGGTTATTGTTACTTTACCTGATGATCATGTAAAAACAGAGGTGAGAAAATCAGGTAATTCAGTCGTTGTTACTTTGAAAGGTGTTGATACTACTCAGGCTAAAAAAACTTACAATGTACTGGATTTTGCAACACCTGTTAATTCGATTACTGTGTCACGCCAAGGAGCTGATGCCCGTTTAAAAGCATTGGTACGTGGTGCGTTTACTTATACCACTGAACGTAAAGGAAAGCAGCTACATATTCTGATTAACAAAAAAGAAAAACGTGTCTCAGTGGAAGACCTGCAAAAGAAAAAGAAACGTTATAAAGGGGATAAGTTAACCTTAAATTTCCAAGATATTGAAGTGCGTTCTGTTTTACAGTTACTTGCTGATTTTACGGATAAAAATATTGTTGTGAGTGATACTGTTACAGGGAGTATTACACTAAGATTAAAGGATGTTCCTTGGGATCAGGCAATGGACATTGTCCTTCGCTCAAAAGGGCTGGGGATGCGTGAAAATGGTAATGTTATTTGGGTTGCTCCTGAGGCTGAATTAGCTTCACGTGAAAATCGTGAACTAGAACAACTGAAAAAAAGAAGAAGATTAGATCCTTTGATTACGGAGTATATGTCTGTCAATTTTGCTAAAGCAGCTGATTTAGCTGCACTGGTTAACTCCTCAAAGAATGGTGGTTCTTTATTGTCAAAAAGAGGGTCTATTTCAGTTGATAATAGAACCAATACAATTCTTGTTCACGATACAGTTGAGCATGTTGAAGATGTTCGTGCAATGATTAAGCAACTTGATATTCCTGTGCGTCAGGTAGCTATTGAATCGCGCATTGTTATTGCTAACGATGACTTTAGTAAAGCATTAGGCACACGCTTTGGTGCAACAGGTATAGGTGGTTTTGATGCTAATTCGGGTATTGCAACAACATCAGGATCGTTATCGGGGACTGATTCTGTTATTGGTGATGCGGCAGGTAATTTAAATAGCTCTGGCAATGTTTTTCCTGTTGGTATTCCAGGGTTAAATGATCGTTTAAATGTCAACTTACCTGTTGCTGGTGCATTGGGTAGTTTTGGTTTTTCTATCTTAAGTAAGGATTTATTACTTGATCTTGAATTGTCTGCCTTGCAGGCAGAAAGTAACGGTGAAATTGTTTCTACACCCCGTGTGGTGACGACGAATCAGACAACAGCTGTTATTGAGCAAGGTGTTGAGGTGCCATTCCAGCAAGCATCATCAAGTGGTGCAGCGAATGTTGCTTTCAAAAAAGCGGTATTAAGCCTTGAAGTAACGCCACAAATTACACCTGAAGAGCATGTCATTATGGAGCTTAAGGTTAATCAAGATACTATTGGGAGAGTTTTTTCAGGAGTGCCTAGTATTGATACACGAAATGTGAAAACAAAAGTGTTGGTTGATAATGGACAAACGGTTGTATTAGGAGGAGTGCATGTTGAAACTAATCAGAATGACGTGGAAAGAGTGCCACTGTTAAGTGATTTGCCTGTAGTGGGGAGGATTTTTAGGCGTACCACGCGCAGTAATGATAAGCGTGAGTTATTGATTTTCGTCACCCCTAAGATTCTTGACTAGGATTTAATCTTTCTTGTCTATTTAAGGTACAATGCCTTCCCACATTTGTTTTATGACGTGATTAGAGAATACTCTTATGAAGGCTGAACTACAATTTTTTGCTATGCCTGATGACGCTGAAGAATTTTTAGCCTTTGCTAGGGATCAGGTTGATAGTATTAAAGATAACCATCGCCTAGTAATAGGTGATTGTGAGCTTATTTATACTGCTGGAGTAATTGACGATAAAGTATTACTTGTTGGCTCAATAGCCATTAATACGGGAACCGTTGGTAATAGCTGTGCAGACCAAGAGCGCGCTAAAGCTGTTTACCGCAATTTGCGTAAGTGGCTTAAAAAGAACTATTCTAATAAACTTAGTACTTATAGTCTTGATGACTCTGAAAAAGTGGCACTTGCACGTAACCACTGGATAAGTCCTTCAGCAATCGCATGGAAAAAAGCAGAAAGCCAGCGGCTGCTTAAATTATATGATACGAGTCCAATTGTTTTTACGTTATTAAAAATAAGTAAACTAATAGGAAAACCTGTTCCTGTTGCTTCAAATAAGGTGCGTGGGCATGGATAGCCTGTTAATTATTTATCAATAAATATATTGACTAATATAAGTTTTTTTTATACATTTGTCGCATATATGTTGATTTTTTAGATTATTTATACTGGTGGTTTGCGACATCTTTGGGGAAAGATGTGATCATTGGTAAAAAACAACATTGTATTAGAACTAAGAAGTAGAGATAGTTGACTTTTTCTTGGTAGGCTTGATGGTAGTGGGGCTATTTGAAAAATAGTCTGTTATATTTTATAACAAAATGATTTTATAACTAATTCATAAAAGATCCTTTTAAAAATCATTTCCTTTTAATAATTAAAAAAAATTACATTTTCAGGGCAGAAAATTGATTAAAGCTCTTACTTTGGGGGTAAGTATGCGTTTAATTGTCTTATTGATTAGCTTCTTTTGGGGGGCATTGGCGTGGGCGAGTGCCTCTTTTTGGCATGATAAGGTAACAAAAAGTGCCAATCTTGTAAGTGATACTACAGTATTAACGCAAGAATCAACGCACCATGCTAGAACATTATTCTTAAATGAAACTGCATTTAAAACGTTACTTGAAACCGCTCCAATGGAAGGGCTCAATCTAACAGAGAATGATAAACAAGAGGGTAGGTTGACTATTGATTTACCCTTACCTGATGGTGGTTTTTCAACACTTTATGTAGAAGAATCATCCGTTATGGCCCCCGCCTTGGCAGAAAAATTTCCTAATATAAGAACATGGAAAGTCTTCGGAGATAATAAAAAAGTACGTTCAGGTCGCATTGATTTCACCAGTAAAGGTTTTCATGCAATGCTAACCATGATGAATGGTGATACAACTTATATTGATCCAACGATTGAGCCAGCACCTGTTAGTACGCAACAAAGCTATCAAAGTATTAGTTTGCAGAAAGAAGCGCAAAAAATACCTTTTAAGTGTAATCATGATCAAATAGAAGAAAATATTCTACAACAATCCTCACCTTTCTCATCATTACCATTCGCCAAAATTTCGGCATTGGCTACTTCATCAGGAACAATACATAGTTATCGTATTGCTATTGCTGCAACAAGTGCTTTTACAGTGCAAAATGGTGGTACAAAAGCCTCAGCCTTAGCTTCTATTGTGACAGTCATTAATCGTGTTAATGAAATTTATCAACGAGATGTTGCGATTAAACTTGTTTTGGTGGCTAATAATGACGCTATTATCTATACCAATGCGGCAAGTGACCCTTATGGCACTAATAGCTTGACGAATTTATATACCAATCAGACCAATTTAGATAATACAATTGGCAATGCTAATTACGACATAGGTCATGTTTTTGATTTTGTTTCAACGACGAGTGCTACAGGGTTAGCACAAGTATCAAGTGTTTGTGATAATTCAGGGAAAGGTCGAGCAAGCTCTGGTTTTATGAGTGATCTTGATAGTTTTGCAACCAGTATGGTTGCACATGAAATTGGTCATCAGTTTGGAGCAACACATTCTTTTAATAGTGATACGAGTTTCTGTAATGGTAATAGAAGTGCGGCAAGTGCTTATGAGCCAGGTGGTGGTACAACAATTATGTCGTATGCGGGAGTTTGTGGTAGTGCTAATAATGTGCAAAATAGTAATGACCCTTATTTTCATTCGGGCAGTATTCAGCAAATGCTACAGTTTGCCCATGCTGGAAGTGGTTCATCCTGTGCAGATAGTGTTTTTGTAGCGAATACAGATCCTGTTGCAGAAGCAGGAGATAGCTATACGATTCCAGCCAATACGTCGTTTGAATTACAAGGAAGTGCTAATGATAGTAATGCAGAGGATTATCTAAGCTATTCATGGGAACAATTAAATACTACTAGTAATGCATCTGATGTGAATGTTGATGATGGTGCAAATGCTATTTTTCGTGTTTATCCACCTGTTGCATCATCTACCCGTACCATTCCTAGTTTAGTCAATTTATATTCTGGTGTTACTGCTAAAGGTGATATTCCACCACAGCAATCACGTCTGACAACACCGCTTACGATGGCATTATTTGTGCGTGATCAAAAAACAGGGACAGCGCTTGATACAACAGCTATTTTTGTTAAAAATACAGGAAGTTCATTTACGCTGACCTCGCATCAAACAGCAGCAATGTTAAGTGCAGGTGATTCAACAGTCGTGAATTGGAATGTTGCTAATACAAACCAACCCCCCATTTCATGTAGTGCTGTTGATGTGTCTTTAATTATAGGAGATCCAAGTAGAGGAGATGTACCAACTGAAATTATGTTGCTGTCTGGTACAAATAATGATGGTAATGAAACAGTGATTATTCCTACTGATACTGCTCCTACACGGCGAGCGCGTCTTAAAGTTAAATGTAGTAATAATATATTTTTTGCACTTTCACCCATAAATTTTCCAATTGATGATGTTGTGGAAGGTACTACCCCCGTCATTTTTTCAGCCGCCAATGCGTCGGCTGTAGAAGGGGATTCTACGACGAGTGCCACGCTTAAGTTTACCGTTGTCATGTCATCAGTACAGCCTACGGAACAGACTGTTTTTTATACGACGTTTTTATCCAGTCCTCAATCAGCGACAGCAACTGATTTTAATCATATGGGAGGCAGTGGCTTACCTATAGTTTTTGCAGCAGGTGAAACTGAAAAGGTCGTATTGTTGCCTCTTTATGGTGATAATGAGATTGAGCCAGATGAGACCTTTCGTTTTATATTATTTAAGAATGGCACGATTGTTGACAGTGCTATCGGTACGATACTGGATGATGATACCTCACCAACACCACCTTCTATTCTAAGTATTAGTGATGCTTCCATTACAGAAGGGGCGGAAGGCGTTACAGTACCATTACATTTTATTGTTCGGTTAGATAATGTACAGCCTCATGATGTTGATGTTGAATATATAACATCTGACAATTCAGCATTATTATCAACGTCAGCAACGGCAGGAGCTGACTATACCGCTAAACAGGGCGTGTTAGTGATTCCAGCAGGACAAACACAAGGTGTGATTAGTATTGATGTGTTGGGTGATAATTACGCAGGAGGTGATGAAGATTTCACGTTAACATTATCATCACCATCGGCAAATGCTGTTTTAGCGAATAAAACGGCAATAGGTATCATTATTAGCGATGATGGTAATGAGAGCAATAATGATGATAATGCAAATAATGAGCCAATCCTGACATTAACACCCTCTGCAGAGAATAATGCAGGAGGTGGTGGTAGCCTGAATATTTTATTATTAGGGGTGTTGTTGATGTTAGCGTGTATTAGAAAATTGAGAAAATATGATTGCTCATAACTAATAATACGGAGTGTCGTATAGCTGATAAAAAAGAATAGCTTACACAGTAAAATAGAAGCAATTTGTCGCTTTTAAGTTGACTTAGAAGGAATACGTAGGGCAAAGTTAAGACGCTTTCACTTTTTATACAAAATACCAAGATAGATTTGGCTTGGTATTGTGTGAAGTGACTTAATTTTTGACTGTGATTTTTTAGGGCTAACAATAATAATGAATAAAATAATAACACAAGCTTCTCTTGTCATCGGACTCTTGGCTTTTTCTACTGCGTATGCAGAAACAAACAGTAAATATGCGCTTACTGCAAAAATCGGCACATTAGGGGTAGGAGCTGATCTTACCTATGGGATGACTGACAAATTGAATGCACGTTTTTCCGTAAATGGGGGGTCGATAAGTGCTGATGGTGAGGAAGATGGTATTAATTATAAGGGGGATTTAGATCTTCTTAGTGGGGGAGCATTGGTTGATTATCATCCTTTTATCAGTAATTTTAGGCTTTCTGCTGGGTTATTTGCTAATGAGAATGAGTTTAATCTCGATGCTTCAGGAAGTAATAATGCTGTTATTGGTGCTAGGAGCTATGATTTGAGTAATGCTAATTTAAACACCCAAATAGGCTTTAATAGTCTTGCACCTTATCTTGGTATTGGTTGGGGGAATGCTGTTAAAAAAGGCAGTCAGTGGCGTTTTAGTTTAGATGCAGGTGTGCTTTTTCAGGGAAGTCCAGAAGCGAAATTTACGACTTCAGGAACAGTGGATAGCGGTGCTGGAGCTATTAGTGTGAATGATTCTTTGTTTCAAAATGACCTTGATCAGGAAGAGCAAAATCTTAATGATGAATTAAAAGATTTTAAAGCCCTTCCTGTTATTTCACTGGGAACGAGTTATCGTTTTTAAGGGTTATAGAACACGCTATTGTGGACAATGCTCATTAATATTAACCTGACTACTGGTAATAGCGGTACCTTCACCGCTATTACCAAGCATTACAATACTGCGTGTGAGGTGGCATGCGTTGCCATTTGATGTTTTAGTTGTCTGGTTAGTTGTTGCGATGTTTATTTGAGAAGCGGGCGTATTATTTTTAAATAAATTAGCTTCATACCATGCCTCAATATCATCTTGGTAAGCTGATGTTGTCACTGCAGTAGCGGCTGTTTGTGTATTAGTGAAAATAATACCTCTCACAAGTGGTTTTTCATTTGCTTTTGTTTGTTCATCCGCGAATGCCTGAGGGCTTAATGAAGCCAGTCCAAATAAGCAAAGTAATAGCATTGTTTTAGCCATATTTTTAACAGTGACTTTAACAAAGGGTGTGTTGATTGCTTTCATAATGAATAACTCCTATTGAACATTAAAGATTAGTTTTTTATGGGAGATGCCTGTTGCTCCGACACCATAGAAAACTGAAATAACATCGTCGAGTGAACTCTGTGCAATGGGTGATAAGTCAACGGCTTTGTATTTTTCAGGGACTTTTAAGCCTACCTCAGTCTTCGCTGCAAAACAAACGATACCTTCTTTTGTATCTTTTTCATCAAATACAATTTTAAATTGCGCTTTTGCTGCGGGAAGCATTATTGGTTTTGCCGCTGCGACAAATGAGTCAGGTGAAAAACGGTTGGGGAATATACGAGAAAGACGACGTTTTGCATCTTGATAATAACAGTATACATAGGCATTTTCAGTAACATGTAGTGCGGCTTGCAAGGTGTCTCCTACTTTGTAAATGCCCGTTGGTTTGGAGGCTTTTAAATGTAAGCCAACAGGGGTTTTCATTTTTTGTAATGAAACTGCTTTTACTTGTGAACTAATTTGCTCTGCTTGGAATGATTTCTTTTGTGATAATCGTTGATTAAGTAAGCTGTCATATAAATCAAAGTCAATGCGACCATTCGCAATTAAATCGTTGTCTTTTTGGTAGCTTGATATAGCACTTTCAGTTGATACACCTGTTTTTAAGTAGCCTTTTTTTTGTAAGGCTTGTTCAATGCGGGCTAATTGTTGTTGTGTCGATAATGCATTAAATTCTTGTAGTGCTTGAGTGCGCGCTGTTGGTATCGTCGATGGCATGCCTAAACATTGCGAGTAGGGAACATGTGTTAATTTACCTAATATCTCAATCATTGATAATTGAATTAAGGTACGCACAGCAGCATGGCTACCTTCGTTACGTGAGAAGCTAAGTTGGAATGGAATGGTTTTATTGGTTAATTGTGCAGTGACATTGCCAGAGGTATTGGCTTGGTTAATGACAATTGAATTATTTGATTGTACACCTGGGATGACTTGGCGTGAGAGCATTTTAACCAAGTTAACATCGGTTGAGATAACCGAAGAAATGTTGCTTGATTGGATTCCACCAGAAGTACCAATTAGCTTTGTTATATTTAAACTGTTATTTTGTGACAATACATTTTGATCAAATTGGGTAATTGCACCCCGAATATAATATTGTGGAATTTCGAAATGTTTTTTTGTGCCTCCCGCATTAGAAGCAATGCTGAAAAGTTGTGTAATGTCAAGTTGTAAAGGGTCAAAGTCAACAAACTTGAATGCATTACTGCGCACGGACATTTTTGAGATGGCTGAAATCATTATATCTTTTGAGCCAACTTGAATGGCTCCTGTCGCATCAGGTAATCCTGAACTAGTAATAACAACATCTTTAACGCCATTGCTTACAAATAAGTTGTCCATACAGCTTAATGCACCATCAAAGCTAGTGATATTACGCACTACACCCCCTTTTGGTTGTTGTTTGATGGTGGTGTCTAATGTCGAATTAGGGGTTGCACAGGCACTAAGTGTTAGACTCAATGTTATTGCTAGGAGACGTGCTGGGTATTTTTTTTCCCAATGGTTGATCATATTTAAACAACTTTTCATAGCAGTAACCTTTTGTGCGTTTGTTTGGTAGGTTTCAATATTGGATGGCGTGTGTTCACTTCTGGCAATTGTACTGCTAGAAATTAAAGTATTCTGTGATCTAGTTAACATTTTGTAAATGTAATATCTAATAAAACGCGTTACGTTCATAATATTAGTTAATAGGCGGGAGGCTTATCTGTTTGTGTTAAGGATGTAACCTATTAAATTTTTATGATAAATATATTATATCATTATTATTAATGATTTACGGTGGTGCTAAAACCCGCTTATCTTAAATTTACTACCTAATTATGATTTATCAACAATCAAAGTACCATTTTAGATTTTAGTAGGAGAGGATTTCTCTTTTGCCAAAAAACCAATGTTATAATTCCCTTTTGTTGGGGGTTATACCTCACCCCAACTTATATTGAGTCATTGACGAAGGTATTATCAACAAAGGATAGTTAAATGGATATGCAGTCATTTTTGAACGAACTCATTAAGACAGGACGTGAGTATGCCGAAATGGGACAACAAAAGGCGGAAGAGCAGTTAAAGCAGAATAAATCAATGCTTGATGAATTTTTGAAAAAAAGTCAAGCGTATGCTGAAGTGGGTAAGCAAAAAGCTGAAGAGCAACTAGAAAGTGGGAAAGGCAAGATAGATGAAATGCTCAAAACAGGTCGAGATTATGCCGAGCAAGGGAAACGTAAAGTTGAAGAAAAGCTCAAAATTAGCCCTGATGATGAAGGTCGTGAAGCTAGAATTGATGGGATGAAAACAGGCGCTATTGCTGCGAGTGCATTAGCAATTTTACTGGGTACACAAGGTGGACGTAAACTGAGTGGTGCTGCACTTAAAGTGGGTAGTTTAGCTGCTGTAGGTGGTCTTGCATGGAAGGCTTGGCAAAATTGGCAAGGTAAGCAAGATGCAGAAGCAGCCCCTACTGATGTTGAAACAGCTAAAGGGTTACCTGTTGATCAATTAGCAGGTCAAGACGCAGAAGAACGCAGTCAGATTTTAGTAAAAGCAATGATCGCTGCAGCGAAAGCTGATGGCAAGATAGATGATACTGAAATAGCGAGTATCAATGCACAGATTCAAAAATTGGATTTAGGTAGTGATATTTCTGGTGTATTAAAGTCAGGCGTGGTGACACCATTGAGTGCAGGCGCAGTGGCTAATATGGCGGGGGATGATAAAGCAATTGCTTCAGAGATTTATGTTATTTCAATGCTTGTTACTGACCCGAATAACCCTGATGAAAGTCGTTATATGGATGCATTAGCAAAGGCATTGGCATTACCTGATGATCTTGTGCGTGAGTTAGAGAGTTATCGGGAAGAATAAGTTTTTTAGTTTTTCTACGTTATTTGCTCCTACATTGGTATGTGGGAGCAGCAATGAACACCCACTTCTTTAGGGAAATATTTATTGCTTTATAAAAAAATAGTATGTTTAGCAATAACTTCTGGTACTAATGTTTGTTGAGTTCTTTGATGAAGTTATGTACTATCATGATTTCGGGGCTTGTAAGAAATAGAGGTCAATAACAGTACTGTTCTAACAACTACTGGTTATTTTTTGAGTATGCAAAATGGGCTATATACTATGCTATTCATGAAATATCAACACGCAATGCAACGATTCTTGTTTGTTATTTATACGCTGAAGACTCTTTTTTTAGTGATATTTTCAGCAATAGCGTGCGTATAAATTAACAATTAATACTAAAAATGATATAGGGCTATAAAGGAAGTTTATTCATGAAGGTGTATAGAATACATGCCGATTCTCAGGGGAATTATGTGGCGGTAAAACAAGGGTGGTCGTGGTCTGCTTTTGGACTAACGTGTTTGTGGGCAGTGAGCAAAAAAATATGGAAGGTAAGTACCGTTAGTATGGGTATTTTCCTTGTTTTAGCAGTATTAGCTTTTGTTGCTTCAGCTATTACATCTGAAGCTGCAATGCAATTGTCGCATGACTTATTGTTTATTTATGTAGGTTATTTAGTATTAGGTTTTAGTATTTTAATGGGGCTTAATGGTAATCAATGGTATGAAAAAAATTTATCAACGCAAGGTTATACTTACCAGAAAATGCTTGTTGCAGAGAATGCTAAGCAAGCAGTTGAGCTATATGTAAAGCAAAGTAACGAAAATACTTTATTTGTAGCTTAAGTTTACATCTCCTTGTTGATTGATGCTGATATGTGCTTTGCCAGCAATAATAGCGGCAAAGCTTTTATTCACTAATGCGCCCCGCCAATCATTTGCAAGTGTATTCCTCCCTTCTATAACCATGCTTTCTATTGTTTTACGGTTAGCGATGAGTATCGGAGATATATTGTGTTTATTAGCATGGTAACGTACAGCAAGTTGGAGCAAATCAATAAGCTTGATTTGGGATTTGCTTGGTTTTTGGTATGTTTTTGGTATAGGCCATTGTTCTGAGGGTGTATTTTTTGCTTTTTTTATACAGCTTAGCCATTGTTTATGGTAGGGCTGTAGTTGCTTTGTATTCGCATGGTGAAGGCGCTGTATTAGGTGTGTTGTATTGGGTTGCCGTTTGGCAAGATCAATGAGTAATGGGTCAGGTGTTAACCAACGGCGTGGTAGGTTACGCTTAATAGCGGTTATTTCGCGCCAAGCAGCGAGTTCGCGCAACACCGCAAGTTGTTGTCCATTGAGCGTTTGTTTGCCATGTACTTTTTTCCACATGGCTTCTGGTTGTGGCTGATAAGTACTGAGGGCTGTACTATGTTCAGCGCTTGGAATAAGCCAATCAAGACGATTAAGTTGTTGTAATTGGGTTAAAAGAAGTGGGTAAATTTCACGTAAATAGCGTACGTCATCAATAGCGTAATCTAGCTGTTTGGAAGATAAGGGGCGTTTTGCCCAGTCCGTGCGTGATTGGGATTTATCCAACTCGATACCTAATAAGGCTAAAACGAGGTTAGAGTAACCAATTTGATGACCAATACCCAATACTGCCGCTGCTGTTTGGCTGTCAAAAATGGGAGTGGGTATTTGTTTAAAGAGTTGATAAAAAATATCAATATCTTGGTGAACTGCATGTAAGACTTTAGTTATTTTCTTGTTATAGAGAATGCTGGCAAAAGCAGATAAGTCTTTACAAGCTAATGGATCAATACAGCCAATATGATCTTCAGTGGCAATCTGAATTAGGCAAAGCCTAGAAAAATAATGACGACCACGAATAAATTCGGTATCGAGAGCAACCCATGATGCTGTTGAAATACGATTAATAAAGTGTTGCAGTTTGTCAGTAGTATCAATGTATTCGTACATGGGTCTTGCTATCCTGAAGATATGAATGAAACATCTTTTCAGAATCTGACAGGGGGTGCAATGAAAAACGCTATTTAAAAGAGTGTTAGCTATAAAAAGGTCAGCGAATGCAGACCTTTTTTATTTTTTATAGTGATACGTTCTTCTTTTTGACTTATTTGTTTGTTGCGGTTGTTAATTGGGAGATCTGTGACATTGGTACATAATGTGTCAATGGAGCTGCCGTAACGCTATTTGTATTGTTAGAGGCTGTTACATTAGCATTAGCATTAGTTGTACCCGTTGTTGTGTTTTCGCCTGTCCAGTCTGTAAGACCATTAGCAGTGCTATTGCCTTCGCCATCTGCTGACATTTTAGTATCCATATTAGTACGGGCTTTGCCTTTGAAAGTAATTGAGAAATCAATTTCACCGTCTGCATCACCTTTACCTGTGCCCCAACCATTTGCTTTTGCTGCACCTTTACCTGCGCCATTGCCATTTGCTTTTGTGAGTGTTTGTGTAGCACCTGAGCCATTGGCATTACCTGCTGAATTGCTCATGCCATCCATCCAGTCTGCTGATGCTGTACCTGAAAGCGTGATCATTGCCGCGAGTGCGATTGTTTGAAGTTTCATTGTGTTTTTCCTTATTATTATTGTTATAAATGGGGAGCTGTAGAGCAAAGAACGATCAGTATATTACTTTTCTTTAATATTAATATGTTCTAATGTTTCGTGAATTATAGCTAAAGATAGCATGTCATTGAAATATAGGCTGATAAATGGTGAGGAAGATAGTGATTTTTTGTGAGGCTTCTTCAAACGATAAACTTAAGGCTGCTGTCATTTAAATGACAGATTCTGATGTTTTGTTTCTTTTACTAAGGTTAAAACCACCGTCTTTCAGGCGGTCAGCTTTAGCTACGAAATTAAGTGGTTGTTTTTACGCTAGATAAAAGTAATCTAGCCCAGAACAACCCAACTGGTTGATTCCCTTCGCCAATGTTGTTAATGCTTTTTCGTCTTAGTACACCGACCTGTTGGGGTCTTTTA
>DRMA01000224.1 GCA_011375245.1 Thiothrix sp.
CCCTAAATAGAGGTTTAGAATACCTGCCTCAGGATTATCATTAGCCATACTGCCTGCGCTAATCAATCGCCTTGAAAGAAGGACAGTATGTGTAATTGCAACACCACCACCATAAAATGACGCGATAATAGTCTCATGCCCCATATAAAAATAAAACAACATCATGCCAAGCATGACCAATGCGACTTGAATAACAAACAAATTACGCATGTCAGTACTAGCTCACTAAGTTACATAATTGAAAGAAAATTTTACAGTAATGAAGTTTGTTTTTTATGGCACTTCCCTGTGTTAAAAGTGCCGATACCAGCTTATCTTTATCTATAAAAAATATAGTGTTATCTATTAATAGCATATATGTGTGGCGCTTTTGTCGGAGCATTCTAACATCCCCGACAAGCTGTAACAAGCACTAACATTACATTAATTTCATTGCAATATTAGTAAATCATAAAATGCTTATTTGATTAGTACTTGTGCCTTTTTTGCATCTAATTTACACAAAGTGTATTTGATTGTGTAGTATAAAAAAACACCACAAAAATCAGCACCCCAATCAGCTACCTCAAAACTTCGATCAGGTGTATAAAACTGCATTATCTCAATAAGTGCGCCATATGCCATTAATGGCGCTCCTTTCCACAACCAAAATGGTTTTCTTGCTATTGCAAGATCAGCAAGCATTGCAAAAGCGAAAAAAACAAGCAAATGCTGAATTTTATCATTGATACTAGGTAGCTCTATATTCGTAGGCGTACTTGTTGCAACCCATAACCCCATCACCATTAATAATACGAGTAATAGGCGCGTACTAACCTTAAAAGCACCTATACTTCGAAGATGTCGCACCCACAAGATTAACTCATGCATAAATTTCCCCTTTATATTTATAGTTTTCCGTCATATGCTACTCTAGCCTTCAGTTAATTATTGTCCTTCTATCCAAAAACTATAGAGAACATGATTATTTAGTAGTTTATATTTTTACAAAAATAACGGTTAAAAAAATGCCATTCTCTACTGAAATTAACTAAATAGCAACGATACGTTTACTAATTAAATAAACTAATAGTAAATGCATGACACAACCTAAACTTTTGTTCAAAAAACAAACCTTACTTTAAGATCATTATCATGGACGTTTCCCACATACTCGACAACCTTAATAAACCACAACGTGATGCTGTTTCTTCTGCACCACAATCATTATTAGTCCTTGCTGGCGCAGGAAGCGGAAAAACACGTGTTCTAGTACACAGAATAGCATGGCTACTAGAAGTAGAAAAAACCTCACCTTTCAGCATTCTTTCTGTGACTTTTACCAATAAAGCGGCAAAAGAAATGCGAAGTAGAATAGAACAATTATTAACAACACCAAGTACAGGTATGTGGGTTGGCACCTTTCATGGGCTTGCACATCGTTTATTAAGAAGACATTATGAAGAAGCTAAACTCCCACAAGGCTTTCAAATATTAGATTCAGATGATCAACTAAGCATGGTGAGACGCATCCAAAAAGAACTTAACCTTGATACTAAACAATGGCCCCCGCGTAAATCACAATGGTTCATTAACAAACAAAAAGATCAAGGTATTCGTTCCTATTCAATGGAACATAAAGGTGACTACACCACTCGTACCCTTATTACTATTTATACAGCTTATGAAGCGCTTTGTGAGCGCTCAGGTGTGGTTGACTTTGCTGAACTTTTACTTCGTTCATTAGAACTAATTCGTGATAATGCACATATCATGCAACACTATCAACAACGCTTTCAGCATATTCTTGTTGATGAGTTTCAAGATACTAATGAATTACAATATGCATGGTTGCAATTGCTTGCTGGTAGAAAAAACCTTGTTTTTGCTGTAGGTGATGATGATCAATCTATTTATGGTTGGCGTGGAGCAAAAATAGAAAACATTCAGAACTTCTCCAAAGATTTCAATGAAGTAAAAACTGTTAAGTTAGAACAAAACTATCGTTCAACCAGTAATATTTTACAAGCAGCTAATGCACTCATCGCAAACAATAAGCATCGCTTAGGTAAAAATCTTTGGACCGAAGATAAAATAGGCGAGCCTATCAAACTATACGCTGCTTACAATGAAAATGAAGAAGCAATGCATGTTGTCACAGAAATACAACAATGGCTGACTAAAGATAGACAACGGAATGAAATTGCTATCCTTTACCGTTCTAATGCTCAGTCACGTGTTTTTGAATCTACTTTTATTGAAAAAGGCATTCCTTATCGGGTTTATGGTGGCTTACGCTTTTTTGAGCGTGCCGAAATCAAGAGCGCACTTTCCTATTTAAGACTTATGACCAATAGAGATGACGATGCTTCTTTTGAACGCTCAGTCAATTTCCCACCAAGAGGTATTGGCGACAAAACAATTAGCATGATTCGCGACTATGGCAAACAAAACAACTTATCACTTTGGCAAGCAAGTGAAATAATGCTACAAGCTAATATTTTTAAAGCACGTGCTGGAAACTCACTACAAAACTTTCTCACTTTTATCAATAATACTGCCTCTGAGATCCAACATATGCTGTTATCTCAACAAGTTGATTTTGTGATACGACAAACTAAACTTATCGAATACTACAGTAAAAAAGAAGGTGAAGAAAAAGGTAAAAATCGTGAGGAAAACTTAGAAGAATTAATAAGTGCAGCCAATGGCTTCGAATATAGGCCTGATGATGAACATGCCAACATGAGTTTTCTTGCTGCCTTCCTAGCTCATGCAACGCTTGAAGC
>DRMA01000225.1 GCA_011375245.1 Thiothrix sp.
ATTGAAAGAGAGCGTAATAGCCCATTAAGTGTAAAGTAATCTTTACTGGATTGATTAAAAATGTTTCAGCATAGTAAAAAAAGCAGTGAAAAAAACAATGAACATCAATATAAGATTTATTCCTATATTGCTACGTTTGGTCTTAGTGAAATGATCAATCAGCGCATTAAAAAAGCCAGCGAATGGTTAAACCACCCGAGTTCGTTATTTTATGCGCGTACGTTTTACGAAGCCGATCAATCCATTCATCGTCAAAATTATGACCTCATTATTACCGATAATGAAAGTTACTATAAATTAATTGAACATTTGCCCGTATTTAAAATAAAAATAGAGCAAGACTTTTTTTCCAATGATGATGATCCCTTATTAAGCGCAAAACCACTGTATTATCATCCTGAAAAAAACACCTTATTTATTCGTGAACAGAGTTCACATAATTCACGCTTCTTATATGAAATACTGCGTATTGCCTTAACACCGCCTGTTATTACGATTTATACTCATCAAACCCTTGAAAATATACCGCAAAATCTACATGATTTTAGGCAAGTAAGAAACCGTATTCATACTGTTTTCCCTTATATTAAACTCTGCAATAGTACGGATGAACATTGTCCACAGCATTTAGTGCCTGATTACTGTCCTCCCTTGCAATGTTATGTTCAAGCAGATGACAACATACTTTTAGCGTACTTAGAAGATAATACAGAAAAAATATTTAGTCTTAATAAACAAAAAGAAACTATTGATTTTCTCTGGTATATTAATCAGTTGTTAGAGAAAAAAGGCTGTCTTAGTTTTTATAACGATTATGATGAAATCGTGCGGCATTATAATTAAGCAACGGTCTTGTAATGAACACTGTAGCTTGTACCTCATACGCTACAGTGAAAGACTTAACTCTTTAGGATGAAGAACTAGACGTTGAAAGGTTTTCAGCTGTCAGCGTTACTTTGTCGCCATTGGCGGTATTAACAACATCATCACCAACACTGAGCGTATTTGATAAATCATTATCATCAACCCGAAGATCGCTAAATCCCGTCAATGCCTCAAACGCAGTTTGTTGTGCAGGTGTTAGTGTGACTGAAGGTGGTTGAAAATCAAAAACAGCAGCAACATCAGCAGCGCTTAGTTCTTTCTTTTGTGAGCCAGCAATCGAACTTACCGCAACATCACCTACACTCAGTGTTCCAGAACCATCTACATCATCAACATGAACATCGCGTAAGCCCGTTACACCTTCGACTGCTTGTTGTTGGGCAGCGGTTAAATTGACTTGTTGAGGGGAGAGCACTTCCGTATTTGTCCCATTGATCGCTGCTACATCCTCTGCGGAGAGGGTTTTAAATTGTTGCGATACACTACTTGCGTCTCCTGTTGCTAAAATAGCGGTATCTCCTGTACTGATATTGCCACTATTATCCTCATCAACCACACGAAGTCCTGCGTCACCCGTAGCACCACTTACCCCAAATACATCCAATAAGCTTTCTCTTTGAGCGGCTGATAAGGGGAGTAATGTATCATTGTTAATAGGTTTAACTACTGTAGGTTCAGCGTCCACGCCCCTATCAGCATCAGCACGTTGTTGCATTTCTGCTAGTGATAACCTTGCATCATCAAACCTAAATTTTTCGATATTCGTCGCTTCAATGGTCTGACCCGTTTTTTTATGGGTGAGTAAAACGTTGTTATCGTTTGCCGTTATGGTGTAATCATCAATATTCGCTCTGATTCTAGCTGTATCCATTCCAGTACCACCATCCAGCTTATCAGAACCTAAACGACTGTATAAGGTATCGTTGCCAGCCCCTCCAGATAAAGTATTATTCCCTCTTCCTCCTGACAAATAATCATTTCCCTCACCGCCTTCAAGCGTATCATCGCCTTTTCCACCATAAAGACGATCATTACCTTGCTCACCTGCTAAAAAGTCATTGCCTTGGCGACCTAATAATCGGTCATTACCTTCCCTACCAAAAATTCCATCTATGGCACGTGTACCTTTTAACTCATCATCACCTACAGTTCCTGTAATGGGAGGATTGCCATTGATGCCCCCTGTATCTGTTAGTCCTTTTTTGGGTTCGGGGGGAGTCGGTTTATTGGCAGGTTGTGCTGGAGAGCTGGTATCGCTTTCTTTAGTGACTGGCATGGGGTTATTTTGCATCACACTCGTACCACTTTTTTCACTGGGCTCTTGTACGGTATTGCCACTAAGTTGATTAATGAGATTTTGTATCAGTTGCAATAAGTCTTGTAATGAAAGAGAACTTGGTAGCGTGTTTGATTGTGAAGAAGAGAATTGTGACTGACTGAAAGAATGCTGAATGTTGTTTAATGGGCTGGCTTTATTAGCAGGTGTATGTGTATTACTGGTGGCGTGAGATTGAATGGCATTGTTAGAAATCATAAATTCTTCCTTGAGTTACGTTAATAGGATGCAAGCGTCTATTTACACAGCGGCTGGCTAGTAAAATATACCCATCTTTGATTAAAATAACGACTTTAGTGTGCTTGAACGGCTTGTTTTTTATGATGGAAGTTGCATTAATTCAGTGCCCAATCAAATTAGTTTCCCTCCTAATTCAGTTGCCCAACCAAATCAGTTGCCCTCCTAAATCAGTTGCCCCCACCTAAGTCTTTGAAATTACGCCAACCGTTTTGGTTGCCCAACCAATTCAGTTGCCACAGACAGACAAACAAACAACAGACAAACAAAAAAAACATTACATAAAAAAAACAACAAACAAACAAAAAAAACAACGCGCGCGAAAAAATTTTCCGTCAACGAAACGGGGCAATTCCCTTGTTGTCGTTGTTGTCTTTTTTAAAAAAATGTCTGATGCGGACTTATTGAACATTAGGCTAAAAAACAAGCAAAATGCGCAAAAAAAATCAACTGTTCTAAAAGCAACCAAAAAAGTAAATTATTGATAAATAACACTATTTAATTTTAATTCAACGAAATAGCAAATTAAAAAAAATTTTACTTGCATTCTCCCACGAAGCCCGAGTAAGGTATAAAGCAACTCAGCTACTGAACGAATCAGTAGCCAAATTGAATATTAATTAAACGTCCCATTGTGTTGGTAGAAACAACGGCAAGAGGACTTCATAACCTAATCACGGAACGATTGACTATGCGTATCACAGTTTATCCAAATACGAATAATTTTGTAATGTCTGACTACAACAAACAGCCTCTTTCTGCGGTTGACGACGACGTTTTACACCTCTCCGATGCCGAGCGTATCAAACTCACCCAAATTTTTCTCCGCCAAATCCCCTTGTGTTGCTTGACCCAGCGTGCTGCTAAAATCGTTACCGCTATCTTTAGCCAAACCGTTGATTTTAATAAATATGAAGACGATATGAACGGTCGTCGCTTACAGCAATTAACCAATCTTTATCCGCAACATGCCAATGAAGTCGTGCGTTATTTAGAGGCAATTCATGTGCTAATTACCCGCAAAGGACACTATGGAAAATATTTGTCGCTTAATTTTAATTTTTCCCTATGGGGCAAAGAAGAATGTGACGGTATTATCACCAATGATCCAAAGATTATGCTTGATAAAGAAACCTTTATCGCCGACAACTCCCCCGAACACCTTGAAAAAATTGAGAAAATTGCAAAATCAAGAAGAACCCCTGTTACTCACGTTTCTGAACCCCTTGCACCGTTGCCACAACAAAACACGTCCCACACCGATACACAGCCTGATTATTCACAGGATTTGCTGAAAGAAGTATTAACCGCAATTGGGCGTATAGAGGACAATGTGAATAACTTGTCTAATGAACACGCGATTAAAATCGAAAGTAATAAACGTAAGCAACAAGCCGACTTAGAAAAAATACTTGTGCCTTTAATCGAAAAAGAAGTCGAAAAAAGGCTTGGGGATGTTATCGAAAAAGAAGTAGCAAAAAGAATGGCGCATTTAATAAAAGAAGCACCAGAATCACAAGAAAAACAGGTCGAACCACAGGAAACAAAAACACCAGTGACTAAGCCTACAAGCGAGCCTGTCATTGAGGCGATTCCTGAAGTCGAAACAGCGCAGCAGCCTGTTGAAAAATCACATCCTAGCCAACACATTGCCACGACACTCCCTCCTCAAATTCCTGCTAAAATTCCTGCTAAAATTCCTGCTAAAATTCCTACCAAAAGCCCTGCGCAAACGTCACTCACTGCCTTACAGTTTCCATCACGCCTAAACCAAGATCAGTGTTATGACGCAAAAAAACTGTTACAACGTGTCGAGGACGATAAGCAACAAATCCTCTTAGATATGCTAAGCAAACGCATGCAAAATACATCCAACCCCGTTAACAGCCCAATCGCTTATTTAACCAAC
>DRMA01000226.1 GCA_011375245.1 Thiothrix sp.
AAATCATGCGCGACATTGACCCTAAAAAACCCACATTAAGAGATATTAATGTAGCAAAAACAGAAACCGAACAAGCAAAGACAGCACGCTTACATAAGAAACGTACTGAAGTGTTTTTAGAGCTTAGCCAAGACCCACGTTTTCAAGGCAATGAGACTGCACTCGGTGAGGCGGTACATGAACGCCTAACTGCGCTTAACTTATTGAATGAAAGCGAGCTTATCGCTTAAAAACAACAAAATAACACACGTAAGGGCAATCTCTTGTGGTTGTCTTGTCTCTATGGAAATAGAAACATTAGGTTTCCGCAGAGAGGGCAACCACAAGGGATTGCCCCTACAATACCTTTATCGTATTCAGACGATAGAATCTTGTTTTGCCTACACATTTTCACTGATTATTTTATTACCACTTATTCGCACCCTGCCCTGCTTTTTGCTTTGATTTGCTCAATTATCCCTCTATTACCGACTCCTTTTTCAGGATTACTCTGCATCAATATCCAGTAATTTGATTAAAAATAAAGCACTTCCAATTAAGGAGTGATTAAGTGTGTTGTGGTTTTAGTACTCAACGTTAAGTGTTGCTCCAGAGGGACGCTTAGGGGTAGTTAAGTGCCTTTCAGATTTAGGCATAACTGTCCCGCTCAAATCGGAGATTATATCTGCTCTATATCGTTAGGCGGTAAACACTAGGTTTACCGTCTTGTTTGGAAAGTATTTAGGGTTGTTGATAAAAGGAGAGAAATGAGAAAAGCGAGTAACAAAGAAGGCGAGTGATAAGGTGATAACACTAATTCTTGTTACTCATACTTTATTACTAGACCTAATGAGAAGAAGAGATGTTATCAAT
The DNA here is from genome assembly GCA_011375245.1 of Thiothrix sp. Classification (GTDB taxonomy): domain Bacteria; phylum Pseudomonadota; class Gammaproteobacteria; order Thiotrichales; family Thiotrichaceae; genus HyVt-477. The sequence continues at coordinate 853 of DRMA01000226.1, forward strand.
CGTATTACAAAGTTCTCTAAAAATGAATAGTTTAATAAACACTCACTATGAATCACTAGTTGCGCTACAACAAAGTTCAACATAGAATCAGCTCCTTGATAAGGTTGAGAAAGAAGGATTATCCTATTTCAAGTTGGTGGAAAAAATTATATAAAAACCTTAATCAAAATAGTGTTGTCAATACTTAAGGAATAATAATGAACAAAAGAAATAGATTGTCATTCGCCATAATAATGGCATTTGTGGGTAGTACACCATCTGTATTTGCTGAGCCATTAATTACTGATTACCAAGAAGCAACCTCCGCTTATGAAGATGCTTATGTGACGGGTAGCTTTAATTTAAATGATGGTAATCAGGAACAAGCAAGTTTTGATCTTGATCTTGAAATAAATTATGAAAAAGTCATTAGTTCACCTAACCGTAATATCAAATTCGATGCTGCTGGCACAGGTTCACGTACTCGTGGTCCTAATGATGGTGATGAAACACAATCAAGCTATCAAGCACTCAGTGGTGTCACCATGGATAAATACTTTCAACCTAATACTAAGGCAGGCTTTTGGTATGGTAAAGCCGAACTGGGGGGTAAAAAAGGTCAAGAAGATCCCTTTTTTAAGATAACGGGAGGTGTGGGGTATGGACGTGTTATTAATGTCACGCCTATGGCACGCTCAATCCGCGTTATTCAAGAGTTACGCAAGCGTCGTGTACTGACATCAGATCCCTCTAATTCGACCTATCAGGACGTTGCTAAGGTCATTAATCAAGAAGGGCAATATCGTAGTCAATACGGTGCTGCTGAATATGAGCAATATTGGATAGAAGCGATTGAAAATGCACTAAAAGCATCAGGCACTATTGCAGGTGGTGGTGATTTAGGCGCACGGGCTATTTTAAAATCATACGATGTATTGGTTAATGAACGTATTTCAACACGTAAAAATGGTTGGTTGGTGCGTGGTGGTATTGGTGCGGTTATCAGTAACTATGATGGCTCTGATGGTAAACCTGCGGTAGAACTGGGTGCAGAATACCATCGTCCATTAAGCAATCAAACACAATTATCAAACGAAGCAATAGTAACAGCTACTGTTGATAATGATGATAATAGTTATAATTTCAATAATGTCTTATCATTAACACACGAAGTCAGTAACCGCATTGACTGGGAAAATAGTTGGACGCTAAACCATAATGAATCCGATATAGCTGGCATTGAAGATGTTACGAATAACACAATTTCTTCTACATATCGTTATTACCTAACGAACCAACTTGCATTCAATGTGACAGGTAAATTAACGGATCTTGAAGACAATATTGATAACAATGGTAATGATATTGTTGATAAGAGTCTTAATATGGGGATTACCTACCGCTTGAAATAAGATTGGCTTTTTGTAGCCTGTGTTGGAATATGAAACACAGGTTATATCGTTTTTCACTTAAATAATAGTTAACCTGAAGGCTGTGTAAAACTATCATTAATTTTTTGCACGAAACGGTCAGTATCATCACGTAATGCGGTCAATTTCTTTTGTGTTCCCCTACCCCATCCTTTTGGATTACGTTGGAAAATACTGCGAAAAAAACGAGTGCTTTTTATAAAAGCAGCTTTCACGTCACCTGACGAATCACTAGACAAGGTTTTCGCAATGACCTTTGAAAAGACACTTCGCATATAAAAATGAAATCCCATAAGAAGTAATACAACACCACCCATAATCGATAATGAAAACACAGGGTTTTCCTGTGCAGTTGCAAACCAAGGGGGGTTAAAGCTTAAACCATGCCAATAGCCTGCAAGAACAGAAGTAATCATAAAGGCAACAAACAGGGTAGAAAAGGTTACAAGATCAACCCATAAAACTTGTTTTTTCCATTTTTGCAGTGCTGCTTTCAATTGTGGTACGGTTTGATGTTCTATTTGATTAGCTAATGATTCCATTGAACCAACAATACGATAAATACGCTCCGTACCAATACCATTCATACGTGCAGTAATTTCAGCATAATCATGATCACGTTTCTGCTCATAACGCGCCCAAACATTTTTATCTTCAACAGGGACAGCAAGCTCTTTATTGTAAAGCACATAAAAACGTCCTGTATTCATACCGCTTTGTACGAGTGCTTTTTGCCATGCTGCAACAATTTCTTCGAGATTATCTTCTTTTGCAGAAGTATCTATCTGGTTTAAAATAAAGATAAATTTGCCACTATCACTGCGTTTTTGTGTATTCTTTACCAAGTGATTCAAGGTATCTTGCATTGCCCCTGGCTCTGGATGTCTACCATCAAAAAACACCATCACTAGATCGGATAAACTAATAATATGATCTGTTATTCTAAGTGTTGCTTTACGCTGCTCATCCGCATCAAACCCAGGCGAATCAATGAGAATTTTTCCTTTTAATATTTCATTTGAAATAACTTTCATTTGCAAATAACTATCTATCTTTGCGCCTTCTCCTTTTGCAACTTTATCTATTTCTTTACTAATCCGATAAAAAGGGAATCGTGGATCACCATCAAGCGCAAGTCCTGGTAACACCTTATCTTCATTATCATGGCTATAGCTAATGACAGTAAAACGATCATCAATCGCTTGGTTACCTGTTTTTTGCAAAGGACGCTCAACATATGAGTTAATAAAACTCGATTTTCCTGCTGAAAAGGTACCTAAAATAGAAATCATTGGCCACCACGATATCTGTGTAGCAAATGACTCGCCATTTTTCATTAAGCCCATCTTTTTTGCAATCTTATCTAAATGACGAAAACGATCAACCACTCCGACTAATACAGGTGCTTCCCTTTTCAAGTGTTCTTGCAAACGTTCAAGTCGTTGTTGAATTCTTTTTTCGGGAGACATAATGATTCAATCCGTAGCAAATTAATGACTATTTAGTAGAGTTAGGAGGAGTAGGCGTTACACTATTGCTTTCGTCACTTAAATCCTGTTGCGGGACAAACACGGGTTGTTGCGCAATAGATGGCATAGAGGGTGCTGAATAGACTCTTTGAGTATTCTGCTGAGTGGCTTGCTGTTGTTGATAACGATATTGTGGCGAAAAATAGATAGGCGGTCGATATTGACTGCTGCCTGAGTTATTACTCCACGGTATAAACTTGTTAAACATGTTTAGTGGCTTAGAAATGCTGCGGTTTAAACTCCACATATCTTGCTGCATATTCCCTGTATAAGTCGATAGATGGTCAACACTGTTTGACATTTTTCCTGTTGTCCCAACGAGATCAGTCATATTTGCATTCATATCACGGGTATTATCTACTAAAAAAGTCATCTTATCGGACATTGCTGTTGTATTCTCAGAGATGACATCCATATTTTTCTGTACAGAATCAGACATCATACTCACAGAGTCGGCCATTCTATGTACGTCCTTAGTGAGCGAATTAACGAGATAAAAACCATAAGCAGCAAGAATAATAAAAGCAACCATTGATGGGTACACTAACAATTGCATTCTACGTGTAGATGACTCTTCGCGCTTTTCTAGCTCGTGTAGTTCTGCTTCGAGTTGTAATACATAATCTTCTTTTTTATTTTCTTCACTCATAAACAACTACCTTTTTATTTTTTAAGAAACCCAGTTAAATTCTACGGTTATTTATGTGTAAAATATACAACATATATATATAAACAAGTGTAAAAATTAACTAGATTTCTTTAACGGATGCTTACTTAACCATTAGGTGTTTACTGATTTCAGCCGCTTTTTCTGGATAAAAAGCACCAATAAACCCAAGCATATTAGCAGCTTGATTACTTTTTCCTTGTTGAATTAGTGGCAATGCAATCTCTGCATACAAAGCTGCTGCCTCTTTTGGCTTATTTTGATGGTAAAAAACATTACCTAATTCGCCCTTATACTCAATAACATTAGGCTGCTGCTTAATAAGCTGTTGATAAATAGCGACTGACTTATCCAGCTCTTTTTGGTTAAAAGCTATTCTCGCCTGTTGCAATAATTCAGCAGGGGTTTTGCCTTCAAAACCTGTAGGAGCTGGCTTATTAGTTATTGCAGCCGCTGCAGCCGCTGTAGGTGCAGTAGGTGCAACACTAACAACTGCTTTTTGTGCTACAGGAGTACTTGTTACTACGGGTGTTGTTGCTGCTATTACAGGTGTTGCGGGTGTTGCAGGTGCAGAAGCTTGTACGGGAGCTTCTGGCATTTTAGGTTCTGCTACGGGTGTAGAAGTAACGGTAGCTGTTTGTTCAGGTACTGCTGTTTCTGTAGGAGTATTTACGGGCGCAGTTGGCGTTGTAGGTGTTGCAACAACCTTTGGTGCTGAAACAGGAGCAACAGGAACAGCGGGGGCAGTAGGAGCTACTTTTGTAGTTTCAGTAACAGGAGCTGCTGGAACTTCGGCTTTTACCACTTCAGCCGAAGCCTCTGGCGCAGTTGTTGTTACGGCTGTTGCCTTTGGTGTTGCAACAGTCGAATTAGTCGTCGTTTCATGAGTCGTTTTATTAGTTGCTGTTCCTGATAAAGCAACGACACTTGCAGGGACAGGCATTTTGTCTACTGTAGGTGCTTCAGGCGCTTTAGGAGCTTGAGGTACTGCACCTATTGCTGTTTTGTCTATATGTGAATCAGTGGAAGCAGTTGACGTTGCACCCGCTGCTGTTGTTGTTTGGTCAGCCTCACTTTTTGTTGATGCACTGGCTTGATGATCAGCACTCGTTGCTGTTTCATCAGTTGCAGCAATATGCTTATCGTCTTTATGACCCCCTCCAACATTTACATTCAATACAACAGCTAAACCTGCTAATGCCCATGCGGCAATAATAGGGTGAGACATAAACCAACGTACAATCTGCATTTCTAATTCTCCTAAATAAAAGCGTACTAAAATATAGTCTCTACCTAAGCCAGATACTAATGCATTTATTGCATCGGTACTCTGTATATTTTTCTGGTATTTCATGTAGTTGACATCTAAAAGAGTTTAAGAGTCAGCATATAGAGGCTATAAAAAAACCGTGATTGTGGAATAACTCGTCATTTGAAGCAATGGTTATTCCTTATTATTTTTAAAAAATATTACAATAGTTAAGCTGGGGTCGTATTTCAATTCAACTTTCCCGCACTCTTCGACTACGCTCAGAGAGCTAGTTGCTAGCTCCCAATTAATACAACACATTCCCTAAAGCGTCTACTTCCGTCGTTGCTTTAGAACGAGGATCTAATTCAAACACCGCTAAACCTTCACTAAAGGAGCGACGATAGACTGTCCGTTGGTAAAGGCGTGGGGTTAGCATGGTAATTAAAGGCAATGTTTTTAATGCATCATAAGCTTCATCCGTTTCACGCACTGCTTTATGAGTATCTGCTCGATTCATAAAGCCTAGTATTTTGACTTCATCACCTTTTTTAACGTCTTGTACTAATTTCAAAAAACGTTGTGTTGACCATACATCTGCTTGACTAGGACCTACAGGAACAACAATTCTATCCGCTTGAGCAATTGCCTGTTTCATTGCATCCATATCAGACATACCAATATCAACAATCACCTCTGCATTTTCCCCTTCACTACCCAAACTATCAACGGTATTTTTAGGTATTATTTTAGGGGTATAACCATCTTCTGTGCGTATTTCTAACGCATCACTCAATGTTGCTTGTGGATCAAGATCATAAACAGCTACATAAACATTTCGATGAGTTGCCACCCACAACGAAAGATTAAAAGCTACGGTACTTTTACCTGTACCTCCTTTTAAATTCCCCACAACAGTAATCATCGTAAACTAATGCTCTGCTGAAGTAGCTGGTTGTTGTACGGGAACAGGTATAGAAGCAGCCTGTGGAGTCACGGTTGTACCCATTGATGTTGCAGGCATTTTCATATTCATTGCTGGCATGTTCATTTGTGGCATATTCATATTCATTGTAGGCATATTCATGCTGCTTGTATTACCTTTCCCTCCATTTCCAGTTGCATTATTTTCTGGCTGAGGAGGAATCATTTCAACAGGTTTCTCCATTGATTTTGGTGCTTCAGGCTTTGTAGGAGCTGTTTCATTATTTACACCAATATTAACTTGAAGGGGTTTTGTATACGTTTGCATCTTACTTGTTTTCTGCTGTGCTGGGTTCTCTTCTTTCGCTGCTGTCTGAGGAGCTGGGTTTATTCCCATTGAAACAACACCAGGGGCAACAGGAATAGGCTCAGTAGGCATTACTTCAGCATCCTTTTTAGTTGTTTCAGACAACACTGGCTGTTGTGGTGCTTTTGGTTTCTTTACAGCGTCTTGTGTAGAAAAAAGCCCTGATGGGGCTGTTATTTCAGCACTAGCTGGCTTTGCTGTATTTTTTGTACTTTCTTCTTTTGCTGCTTGTGCAACAGGCTCTGAGGGAGCCGAAGGAGCGGTTGGTGCTGCTTTTTCAGCATTTTTTTCAGCATCTTGTGATGGGCTAGAAGGAGCTGCTTGCGGCAATTCAGCCGTTTTTTCTACGGTTACAGAATTGTCAGCAAATAATGACAATGAAAGTGCTAAAACAGTTGCTCCTGTTGCAAATGTCATTGTTGTAAGAGTTTTGGGCATGGGCTTCACCTTATTGAATTATGTTAAATATCATCTTTTAGTTGGATCCCTCTACGGGGCTTGGGCTTATTCTTTTTTTGCCCCTTAGATTTAGCTTTAGGTTTAGGTTTTTCCTTTGATTTAGGGGCATTTTCTTCACCGTGTTCTTTTGCAGTGCTCTCAGCATCTATTTCTACCTTAGCGTCAGCTTTTTTGTTAGAGGCTGTTTTAGGTTTAGCTTTGCTCTTAGATACAGTAGCTGTAGGGGGTTTTTTAGCTTTTACATCGTTGCTTTTTTCTTCCTTAACTGTATTTTTAGTGGCTTCAACCTTGGCCTTAACCTCAGTCTTAGATGTAGAACCATCTTCTTTCTCACTATCATCCTTCTCTTTATTTTCTGCATCATTACCTGCATTATCGCCTGTATTGCCCTCTTCCTTTTTGATCCACGGTTCTTGCCATGAAACAGGCTTAGTAGAAGAAGCTTCAGTAGATTTATGAGTAGACTTATCAGCAATGGTATCAGTCTCTGTTTTTTTCACAACAGGCGCATCAAGCTCAATAGGCTCAAGTGGTTTATCGCCTACTTTGTTTTGCACAAGCTTAAACACAAGAATAACCAATCCTTTTATACCTGCAAAAACTAATCCCATAATGGTAATAGCAATACCAAAAATAGTAGAAAGTACTTCGTGAACCTTTTCAATAAAGGTTTCATGATCATGATTTGAGTTTGATGCAGCGGTTGTTTTTTTCGCTGACTCTGTTGGCGTATCACAATCAGCAGGGTTGGCACACGATGTCGTTATCTTACCGTTAGCATCAACCAGCTCTGCACACAATGACTTACCTGCACTAATACAGCCAAGTGGTACAACCAACAAGGTTAAAATAGTTGAAATAAAACCACCAAAGATAAGTGAAACAGCCATTCCCTGAAAAATAGGATCCGTGAGTATCGCTAATGAGCCACCAATCAATGCAAAAGCAGTAATAACAATGGGTCGCGTTCGAGCCTCGCAAGAATGAATAACCGCATCAACAACAGACATTTTATGCACTAAAACAGCTTCTCGGGAAAAATCAACCAGCAAAATGGAGTTTCGCACAATAATACCCGCTAGTGCGATAAAACCAATCATAGAGGTTGCTGTAAATGATGCGCCCATAATCATATGACCTGGAATAATACCAATGAGTGTTAAAGGTATTGGGGACATAACAATGGCAGGTAAAACAAAATTACCAAATTGGGCAACAATTAACATATAGATCAGTACCAACGCTGCGCCAAAAGCAATACCCATATCACGGAAGGTAATAAAGGTGACTGTCCATTCGCCCCCCCATTCAAAACCTGTTTCATTGTCTTTAGGCGGCCCAAACCAATACCCCTCTGTTATGACGGTACCATCAGGCGCTTTATAGCCTGCACCATCATTTGCTTCAGCCAATAGTTTTTGCACATCAAACATGCCATAGACAGGCGCAGAAAACTTACCTGTCACTTCTGCTGTAACTAATTCTACGGGACGAAGATCTTTATGATAAATAGGCTTTTCTTCCACTTCACCATCATTAAACGAAACAAGCTCTGATAAAGGGATTACTTTCCCCATACGATTAGTAATAGGGAGTTGTGCCAGTCGATCAATATTAGAACGTATATTTAATGGTACTTGCATAACAATTTTTGTCGGTTCAATTAAAGCACCCTTTTTAATATCACCAATGACAAAGCCGCCCATCGCCATTTCAATCGCCTGATTAATTTCATTGACAGAAATACCATTACGCTGTGCCTTATCAGCATCAACTGAAAAACGTAATATTTTATGGTCATCTTCAAGGAAGTTATCCACATCGGTCAAACCAGGTGTCTTTTCAAAGATTGCGGTCATATCTTTAGCAACTTGACGACGAATGGACGCACTTGGACCATATATTTCGGCCACAACAGACTGTAATACAGGTGGACCTGGTGGCATCTCAACCACTTGAATTCTTGCCCCCGCTTCTTTCGCCATTGGGATCAGTTGCTCCCTTACTGCTTCGGCTATTTCATGACTAGTACGCTCTCTATCATGTGCTTCAGTCAATTGCACTTGTATATCACCTTGCCATGCTCTATTGCGTAAATAATAATGGCGCACAAGACCATTAAAATTAAAGGGGGATGCTGTTGCTGAATAGGTTTGCAATGCGGTGACTTCTTTAATATCTTGCAAATGAGCCGCCACTTTATTTATAAAATTGGCAGTAACAGGAAGCGCTGTTCCTTCAGGGAAATTAACGACAACATTAAACTCTGGCTTATTATCCAATGGTAACATTTTTACCTGTACCCACTTAGTTGGATAGAACAACAACAATGTTAGTAATAAAGTACCAAAAATAATAAATAACAGCGTTTTACCTTTTGTCTTACTGCGAATGAGTGGAATAATAATGCCACGATACATCTTTTCCATTCTTGCCGCTTGTTTATGCTCTTTTGCAGCAGACTCTGCTAACTTATCCAAACTAGGTTTCAGCTTATTCACTAACCAAGGGGTAAAGGCAAACGCAGCAAATAATGAAATAAGCATGGCAACAGAGCCAAGAATAGGAATGGGGGACATATAAGGTCCCATCATGCCACCGACAAATCCCATTGGCAGCAAGGCTGCAATAACTGTAAAGGTTGCTAGGATGGTCGGGTTCCCCACCTCTCTCACAGAATCAACTGCAATATCCGTATCAAGGCTTTCATCAATCAGCCAACGTCGATAGATATTTTCCACCACGACAATGGCATCATCGACCAAAATACCAATGGAGAAAATAAGCGCAAATAAGCTCACACGGTCAATGGTCAGACCAAATAACCATGCCGAAAATACGGTCATGGTAATAACAACAGGGACAACAATCAGTACAACGGTAGACGCACGCCAGCCAAGAAAAAGGAAAACTAAAATGGTAACAATACCTGTTGCAAACACTAACTTAAACAGTAGATGGTTTACTTTTTCTTTCGCTGATTTGCCATAATCACGTGTAACTTCAACATGGATGTTATCAGGAATCATCCGCCCCTTTAACATCTCGACTTTAGCAAGAATGGCTTCTGAAACATCAACACCATTGGTACCATGCTTTTTAGCAATCGCTAACGTAACGGCGGCAGCACCATTTGCTTTTTCTTTCAAGCCTTCAACATGATTACCCGTAAAATAGCCCACCATTTTACTGGCTTCACTAGGACCACTGGTAACGGTAGCAACATCACGCACATAAACAGGACGACCATCAATAACGGTCACCATTAAGCGCTGAATATCATTGACTGATTTTAAGAAAGAGCCTGTGACAATGTTAATAACGGTATCACCAGGTTCATAAGAACCTGCTGCTCGTTCAGCGTTTGCCATTTGAACTGTACGTGCAACCTGTCCAAGAGATACACCATAGGTAGCAAGACGCTCAGGTAAAATTTCTACGCGTACTTGATCTTCTCGACCATCAACAATAAAACTTTGACTGGTATTCGATTCTTCACGTAAATTTTGCAATAAATCTAAGGCTAATAAGCGCAATTGTGCGTCATCAACTTCATTAGACCACAAGGTTAATGTCACAATGGGAACATCATCAACACTAACGGGTTTTACCAGCACATTGGTTGCCCCACGAGGCATACGATTTTTATTCGCCTCCATCTTATCGCGCAATTTTACGATAGAAGTCTCGTAGTTTTGACCAACAAAGAATTGTACCGTAATCAGCGCTTGACCACGGGCTGACATAGAGTAGACATGCTCTACTCCCGTAATCTCTGACATCAATGCCTCTAAGGGGCGCGATATTTGACTTTCAACTTCTTTTGCTGAAGCGCCAGGGTATTGGACGAAAATATCGACCATCGGTACAGAGATTTGTGGGTCTTCTTGTCGAGGCGTTATTTGTAAACCCAATATACCAGTCGCAACAAAAGCGATCAGTAATAATAACGATAAAGGCGAAGTAATAAAGGCTTTTGCCGTGTAACCTGCTATACCAAGGCTCTTAGCAGGAGGTGAAGTATTTTCTATTTTTTTGTCATCACTCATGAGGTGCGTATCCAGCGAAAGAAGTGTAAATTAGTCGTTAAGCGGCATAAAACCAGAAACAGCATCGGTAGGCGGATTATTAATCACTTGATCACCTGCTGATAATCCAGATACAACCTCAATCTTATCTTTCCCCTGAGCATTACCTAGACGAACAAGGCGTAATTCTGATTTACCTTTTTCATTAATGACTAAAACACTGGGTAGACTACGCCCTTTTAACAATACTGTTTTGGGAATCACTAATACCTTTGTACCTTTTTTACCTCTATCAGGTAAGTAAATTTCAGCATACATACCAGGAGATGCTTTCACATCAGTATACAAGTCAAACTTTACAGTGACTGTATGGCGTGCTGCATCAGCAATAGGATATATTTGTGATACTTTTGCATTGGTTTTTATTGTGCCATTAATGACGACGGGGACTTCCATATCTTTACGCAAACTTTGTACTAAGATAGAAGGAATATCTGCTCGCAAGCGCTTGTATTTCACATAACCAAACTTTACTAATGGCTGCCCAGGTTGAACGGTATCCCCTACTTCCACCATCTTTTGTAATACCATACCTTCAAATGGCGCTGTTGAAATAGCATTTTTTAATTGTGCATCAATCGCGTTCAAGCTCGACCATGACTTCATCACATTGCTTTTTGCTTGTGCAACCCCTGTTGATTTATTAAGTAAGTCTGAATAACGATTGTAGTCATCATCAGAATCGCCAAGCATCTTTGACATAAAAGGGCGGGTCATATAGATATCCATCATTGCAGGCATTCCCATACCTGGCATACCTGTAATATCTTTACTTCTTGGCGAAACAACTTCACGTTGATATTGCACTTCAGAATTACTCAATGCTGCTTTGGCAGAATCTAATACTGCTAAAACGGAACGACGTTTCGCTTGCAAATTATCATCATTGATCTTAACAAGTAGGTCACCTGCCGAAAACATTGAACCAACATCACCACTCACGACATCTATTCGACCAGGCACTTGAGCGGTTAGGGTGACTTCTTTATAGGGAATCACAGTACTACCAAGAACAGTTCGGGCGCTTGAGCCTTTACTTTCTACAGTAATAATACTTGATGCTTGAACACTGCCTACTGTAAATAGTAAGAGTGTCATTAATGTTGTTACGCTTGGTTTTATCATAATCATTTAGTTTAAGTCAGTTCCCATCAAATTTTATTATTACGCGTACTCGTGTTTAATAAGTACGATCAATCACTTCCAATATAGCCCGAGAAAGTTATTTGTTAGTTTAGGTTGCTTTAAGAAATACTGTTTAGAATACAAGTTTTGTTAGACGTGTTTAAAAA
>DRMA01000227.1 GCA_011375245.1 Thiothrix sp.
AAACCGTCCTTTTTTACTGAGCCAAGCTAGTTGTTTTAGTACTATTTTTGAAAAACGAATAAAGGCAATCACCCAAATGAGTACGCCCAATGATTTAAAACTGTGGATTGATATGTCGGTTATTTTGTCAGATAGTGGTGCGACTTTAACAGCCGTTGAAAAGCCTGTAATAACCAATGAGTAGTAAATAGGTGTGCGTGCAATATCAAGTAACTTGTCATCAATATAGGTTTTTGTACTGCTGGTGAGTTTTTTTAATATCTTAAAGAGAATCCATGTGATAGCAGAGGCGGCAATAAATGTGGCGAAAAAAATAATAGCAGCATAAAGCCAAGGTTGCCCTGCAAGGTAGGTGATTATCGGGCGTAAAACAGCATATTCTTTTGCAGACTCGGTAAGGGTGAGAAATGTATCCACTAATTAATGCCTTTATGTAAGGGTTATGATGAAAAAGCGTTTTTAGTGAATCATAGGCATTTAACAGCTGTTTGACAAACAACTCTTGTGCTTTCTGTTGTTTTATCTACTTGATTATTACCTATGTTACGCCTGTTGTATGCTTAGTCCATAAATTATAAATCATAAAAAAGGGACATTAGACAATGGCGGAAGAATTATTTGAATTACATATTGATAAGGTTGGTACTGATATTGATGCCTATGCAGTAGCAAATAAATTATCTTCAGTATTGAGAGTTGAAGTACATCAATTAGAAAAAAAGCTGGTTAAAGTCAAATTATTACATGGTCGTTCAGAGGTCATAAAATCAGGTTTAACAAAAGATCAAGCAGAGCGTTTACAAGTATTATTGAAAAATATTGGTTTGTTGACAACAGTAAAAGCAGAATGGGCACTCGTTCCTTTTGAAAAAACAGTGGCTAAGGATGAGTTTAAGTGCCCAGCGTGTGGTCAGCAACAAGAAACCGAAGAGGGTAAAATAAGAATATGTAATGCGTGTGGTATTGTGAAAGATAAATACGAACTCGCACAAAAACGTAAGCAGTTAGAAAAGGAGAATTTACGCCAACAAAAACTCATTAATCAAAGCTTAGGAGAAAAAAATTTTACTTCAATAGAACAGCGTAATGAGGCATTTTTAAAGAAAAGGCGCGATAAACTTAGACCTAAGACAAAGGCTGATGCCTCTAGCTTATTTATTTTATTATTGGCATTTTCTGCTATAAGTGCAGGTGGTTATATGTATTCTGCAAGTAATTCAGGTAAAAATGATATTGCAGAAGTTACAGAAAATGAAAATACTCATATAACGAAACAAAGTGATCAGTCCCAGCAAGTTTCAGCTCCCGTCGCCGCTGTGGGAACAAATACTACAGCAGCAGAAGGGGGAGATAGTGTTCAACAGTCAGTTGTACAAACAACTAATGGTAATGATGGAGCATTGGATGAGTTAGGGAATCCTTATAGTAAACTTGTTAAAGGCTCTTCATTACCTCCTATTGCGATGGAAGACGCGCCAAAATATGTTGATAAATTATTAAAGAAAAATAAAAAGCATCTGCCACCCGTAGATAAGACAGCGTTAAAAAATATTTCAACGCTATATAAAGAACAAGATGCAACTCAAGATGAGAAACCTGATTTTCAAGAAATTAAAAAAATAGCAAGCTCTGTGAGTGATAAGGGGGTGAGGAGTAAGCTGATTAAGCAAGCCTCATGGCAAGAAGTTGATTCAGGTGTCAAAACGTTCGATGATTTTAGTATTGAATCAATGGTACGCAAAGGTGAAAAAACGAATGCTGTTGCATCAGCCTATGAGGCGATTAGTATGTATCTTAAGGATTATCGTTATAAAGCAGCGGCTAAAATAGCGAGTCAGATTCAAAATAATTATTTACAGGCTGTTGCTTTGAATAAAGTAATGGATAATCAGTTTTACTTTGATTTAAAGGGAGCTAAACAACAGAGAGATAAGATTAGATTATTGAGTGAGCGTTATGGTTTGACAGCAATGCAAAAACCATTGATGTTAGGTATTTTATACCAAGCTGATCGACGATTGGGAGATACAGTTGCTGCTGAGATAACGTTTAAGAAACTGTTGCTTGCTGTTGATGACATGATGGATAAAAAAGAAAAAATAGCAACCTTGATACAGTTAGCAGAAGATCAGCGTGAAGGGTTGAATTTTACAGGGGCAGAATATTTTCTGGATGCTGCTCATCAGCAATTAGGAAAAACACGTTTAAGTATTGCTGATGTCGATCATTTTTATGGTTTACTTGCGCAAAGCTATGCCAATATTTTTGAGTTTGGACAAGCCAATACACTATTGACTCATATTAAAAATACACAGGAAAAAAATAGAATTGCTCAGGTTGTCACCGTTATTGAAAAAAAAGCAGCGTTATAATATTTTTGTAGTGCTTCAGCTTCCTAATGACAGTCGTTCAATATGAGCATAATCCTTAACGCTTTTCACATGGTTAAAAGAAGCTTTTGTTAATAGGGTTCTTACCTTATTGCCTTGGTTATAGCCATGTTCTAGTATCAGAAAACTATCTGGTTTTAAGTATGCTTTGGCTTGGGTGACAATCGTACGAATGGCATCTAAGCCGTCTACACCAGAAGTCAGCGCTTGTTGAGGTTCATAATGAATATCACCTTGAAGATGTGGATCGTTGCTTTCAATATAAGGGGGGTTGGAGACAATAAGATCAAAATGCATTATTGGAATGGCATCAAACCAATCTGACAGGAGTAACTGTACGTTATCTAATTGATACTTGTTTTTGTTAGCTTGAGCTATGGTGAGTGCTGTTGCTGAAGCATCTGCTGCAATAATGTTTGCATCAGGGCGTTCTGTTGCTAACGCGAGTGCAATAGCGCCAGAGCCTGTGCCTAAATCGAGGATCTTTGGTTTAGGGATGTGGCGAATTTTTTCGAGTGCTACTTCGACGAGATGTTCGGTTTCAGGGCGAGGAATAAGGACTGCTGGACTAACAATTAGTTCTAGTGTCCAGAATGCCTTAGTGCCAAGTAGATAAGCAATGGGGATGCCTTGTAGGCGTTTTTCTACTAGTTGTTGAAAGTGTGTTTGTTGTTCTGCTAAAGGCGTAACTTCTGTCCATGCCAGTAAATAACTTCTATCTTTTTGCATACAGAAAGCTAATAGTAGTTCAGCATCAAGTACTGCACTTGTAGAGGTTTTCTCAAGTTGCTGGGTTGCGTTGGTGAGTAGTCTCGCAATAGTGTGGGTTGGTTCAAATTTCACTGAGTGAGGCTAATTGGTCTGCTTGATATTCATTGATAAGGGGAGCAATTATTTGTTCTAGTGCGCCACTTGTTATTTCATCAAGTTTATACAAAGTGAGATTAATGCGATGGTCAGTTACTCGACCTTGTGGATAATTATAGGTACGAATACGGTCAGAACGATCACCTGTGCCTACCAAACTTTTACGTGTTGCAGCTTGTTCTTGTTGTTGAGCATTACGCTCAGCTTCTAGTAAACGTGATTGCAATAATGCCATTGCTTGGGCTTTATTTTGGTGTTGTGAGCGTCCATCTTGGCATTCAACGACAACACCTGTTGGTAAGTGGGTTAAGCGTACCGCTGAGTCAGTTTTATTAACATGCTGCCCACCTGCACCTGATGCACGAAATGTATCAATGCGTAAGTCAGAAGGGTTAATGGTTTGTGCTTCTACCTCATCGGCTTCTGGCATAATGACAACAGTTGCTGCTGATGTGTGTACTCGTCCTTGTGTTTCAGTTTCTGGGACACGTTGTACGCGGTGTGCGCCTGATTCAAATTTAAGCTGCGAATAAACATTTGTGCCTGATATACGGCTGATAATTTCTTTATAGCCGCCATGTTCCCCACGATTTTCGTTAACGACTTCAATTTTCCAGTGTTTACTTTCGGCAAAACGGGAGTACATACGGAATAAGTCACCTGCAAAAATAGCAGCTTCATCCCCTCCTGTTCCAGCACGGATTTCAAGAAACACATTACTGGTGTCATTTGGGTCTTTAGGTAATAAATGTTTAAGCAGACTTACTTCTAATTCTGCTAATTTTTGTTTTGTTTCTTGTATTTCTTCCTGTGCCATTTCGACAAGCTCAGGGTCATTTAGCATTTCTTTTGCTGTTTCTTGATCCTCAGCAATCTGCTGATAATCAGCAAATTGTTTTGCGAGTGGTTCAAGTTGACTGTATTCCATTGATAGTCTGCGGAATTCGTTTTGGTTAGCAATAATATCGGGTTCTGATAGCAGGCTAGTGATCTCTTCATAACGTTGAGTCAGGGATTCAAGTTTATTATGTATAGTTTCTTTCACGGTTGTTTCTTTTTTAGGTTAAGTATTTGGCACGCAGATGCTAATAATTCGAGGTCACCAGTGTGTGCTGCTTTATTCATTGCTGCTGTGGCATTGTGTGACAGCTTATTGGTAAGAGTGTGTGCAAGAAAAATTAATGTATCTTCAGCTGACTTGCCATTTTTAAGTCGTCGTAGGGATTTTGCAAGTATTTCTTGTCGCATACGATCAGCATCATCACGATAAGTCTTGATTATCCCCATTTGTTTTCGTGCTTGTAACCATTCCATATAGGCTCCTACCTCTTGATTAACCATCATTTCAGCTTGGTCAGCTGCATTTTGACGGGATTTCATATTACCTTCGATGACGGCTTGTAAATCATCAACGGTATAAAGATAGACATCGTCTAGTGTTGAGACTTCTTCCTCAATATCGCGTGGGACAGCAATATCAACCATAAAAATAGGGCTATGCTTACGTTTTTTCAGTGCTTTTTCAACGCTACCCTTACCAATAATGGGAATTGGAGCAGCCGTCGAAGAGATAACAATATCGGATTCGACGAGTTTATCAGCAATTTTATCAAGTGTGATGGCATCTCCTGAAAATAGAGTTGCTAGTTTTTGTGCATTTTCAAGGCTTCGATTGGCAACAGTGATGTGTCCAATGCCGTGAGTAGAGAGATGTCTACCTACTAGCTCAATGGTCTCGCCTGCACCTACAAGTAAGGCGCGTTGGTCTTCTAGACGTGTAAATATTTGTTTTGATAAACTAACGGCTGCATAGGCAACAGAAATAGGATTTGCACCAATAGCTGTTTTAGTGCGTATTTTTTTTGCAATATTAAATGAGTACTGCATTAGCCGATTGAGCATTATGCCTGAGGCATTATGTTTAAAGGCTAAGGCATG
>DRMA01000228.1 GCA_011375245.1 Thiothrix sp.
AAAACTCGTTGTCCCCCCGCCTTTGACATTTTTTGGCATAGCTACTTCATCCCATGGCTCAAAGACAAACGGGCTACCTTGAATCAGTGCAGAATCACAAGGTAACAAAGTTATTCTGGCGCGTACTTGTGCTTTGACTGAATTCACTTCAGAGAGAAATTCATTTAGTTCCTTGTCACCCACAGAACCGCTAACATCAACCGCAATAACAGCATCGATTTGTGTGCTTTTTAAGCGTGGATAAATCGCAGGATCACCCCGACGGCTTGAGGGCCGGGTGTAACTATAATCATCTTTTGCCATTGCACTCATATAACGTGCGAGTAGGGTGCGCCACGGTAAAGTGGGGTGTAAGCTGCCTTCAATTAAGCGTTTCATAATGGCGCTTAGTTTGCCTGCTTGTTTAGCTTGTTGTGCGGCACCTGCAAGGCGTTGCTGCCATTGTAGTGTTAATTCTTCAGCTTCTTGTTGTTGTAAGGGTGGAGGAGGGGGGGCACCACCCGCATTTTCGTCGAACTCTTGCTTATTGCTATTACCGCCAGCATCCCCCTTTGAATCGGGATTGGGATCAGGGTTGTTTTGCGCCTCTAAGGGTGAGTTATTGGAGCCTTTTCCCTCATTATCTAATGGATTATCGCTGGTATCTTGTCCACCCTCGCTGGGATCATCTTCTTTATCGTATAAATGCTGGTCAAGTGTATCACTCATATCATTATCAGCAATCAAGGGGTAGATTTCTTCTGCACTCATATCTTTGTATTGCAGCATAATAAGCGCATTGGGTGGTGCGGTTAAACCTTCTTCAACTAAAATAGGATTAATGGCATAGTCACAAGCAATATCCCAGCGATGTTTGACTCGATGTTGGCGGCGAGAAAAATGTGAGAGAGCGCAATGTAACGCTTCATGTGCCAGAATAAATTGGGTTTCTTTTGCACTTAGCGCATCAATATAGGCAGGGTTATAGTAAAACTTTTTGGCATCTGTGCCTGTGGTAGTACACCATGCAGGGTCGGCGTTTTGTAATGGCAGGCGTAGTACTAATGCACCAAGAAAAGGTTTATCCAATATGAGCTTAGTACGCGCGGCAGTTAGCTTGTTTTCAATAGCGGTAATATCATGCGGGGTAAGGTCAGCCATAATGTGTACCTCTTAATCGTAAAGCATAATATTGCCAATGGATTGCGCCCACTGAGAAAATTCGGGTAATGCAAACAGCTCGTCACCAATAGCGCGTAACATATCAGAAACCAACATTACCCCCATTTCTTTAGTACGGAATGCTTTGGCATAGTTAAGAATATGGCCACTAACCGTGCCAAGTTGATCAGTATCTTGGGCGCGAATGGCACGTCCAACCAGTGCGGCGGCAACCGCATATTGTAGGTCAATATCTTTGGGGGCTTTGATGTCTTCACCGCGTAAGATAGCATCTAAGTCAGGCATTTGATCAAGGCTATCAACAAAGGCTTTGAGTTCGATACCTGCTGATGGGCCGACGCAGGCTTGTAGCGTTCCTAGTAGTAATTCAGGATGGTCATTGAATTTTATCAAGGCACGATGGGCAAATTCCCATGAGCGGGGTGAGGGAAAAGCAACAGGATTATGTGCGGGATCAAAATCAAAGAGTAATTCGGGACGAAAGCGTAAGAAGCCAATAATACGTTCATCAATACTGTGTTTATAGGCCCATGCTACCCAATCATCAAGGTTAATATCAACTTCAAAGTGGGCAAAACGGTTTGCTAGTGGTGCTGGCATGGTATAGCTGACACCGCGATCACCTTGGCGGTTGCCTGCAGCGAAAATAGCCCAACCGTTGGGAACTTCATATTCACCTAGACGACGATCCAATATCAACTGGTAAGCCGCAGCAGAAACACTAGGAACAGCAGAGGTGATTTCATCAAGGAAGAGAATACCTGTTGCACCATGTCGTTTAGTACTAGGCAGCATGGCGGGAGTTGCCCATTCTACTAAGTTGCCATTACGAAAAGGAATACCACGTAAGTCACTGGGTTCCATTTGTGAAAGACGGATGTCAATCACAGGAACGTTATTGCGTTCACCAATTTGGTTAATAATATCGGATTTACCAATACCTGGCGCTCCCCATAGCATGACGGGGGTATGATGACCATATTGTGCTCCAAGGTATTCTTTGTCCAAGATGGTGCTGAGATTGGCTGGGCGCATGTTGAGGGGGTCTCTTCAATTAATTGTAAAAAATAAACGGAATAAAGGAGTGTTGTAAATAGGGCAACTAACGGTAAATACTAATTCGTCTGAATAGTATGTAATCTCATAGGTAATTAGCAAGTACTCTTAATGTATTTAGCGCATTATTACTGAAGGGGGAAAATAAGTGTGTATGCTGGTTGATTAGTTTTAGTTAAGGAGAATCTATTCAATGAATAAAATATATGTATTAATAAATGTTTATTTATTGATGTTAGGAGTACCGATGCTTGCATTGGCTGAATTAGCAACACCACAACTAGCATTTGATACGTTTAATCAAAGTGTTAATGCAGGGGCGGAGGTTGCTTTGGGCATTCGTTATCAAAAACAACAGTCCTATCAGCTTGTTGAGGGTGATCAGCCTGCTAGTCAAACAGGATGGGAGTCGCATAGCACATTAACCACAGGCTTGTTTCCAGTAGATGTAGGTAAAAAAATATATGTAAGCTATGTTGCAAAAGCGGATGTTAATGGTGGTCAACAGCCTGTGCTGTGGACTGAAATTCGTTATTTTGATCAATATGGGGTTAATATTGATTCTGCTGGGGGGCAGAGGCTGTCTGTGTCAGATGATTGGCGGCAGAACATAATTAGCTT
>DRMA01000229.1 GCA_011375245.1 Thiothrix sp.
ATAGCGCAGTTGCTCCAGCAAACGTCGTTCTTTTTCAAGTTGTGGCAGATAAAAGACATTACAGGCTTGAGCAATCTCGGTGATTGACCAACGAAATTTTTCCGCAGGCAACTTATCGTGATGGCGTTTAACGCTTTCGACATTGTGCAAGCTAAGGCTACCCTCCAAACACTGGTAACGTAAGGCAGGCACACATTCAACTAATTGAGATACGCCATCTTTTTCCCCCGTTGATTCCCTTAAACGACTATTTGGCGCGTGGTATTTTTTACGATTCAGCGCAAAATAGATTTTACTTGCCGCTCCCTCAGAGGATTGCCAGTGTGCATCGGCAAGGCTAATCAAGCGCATGGGGTCTTTATGCATATCGCCGCTGGATTTTTTACGCTTATCACGCTTGGCATAGTCGAATAAACGTTGTTGCAGCTCGTTATTTTTCTCTCTTGGGTCGGTGAGTTTCTGCTGTTGATTAACATGATCTAACAGCGCAGTACGGATTGCGCCTTTTAAACTACTCCCTGGAAAAAACGGCAAGCGATTAATACTGTTATAGCTAGTGCGTTCTATTTCGAGCTTGTTAATCACCCCTTTATGCTGACTTTCGCGTTGGGCAATTTGACCAATACGACGGTTATATAAGGCAGCAATACCCTCACCAACAGGCAAATAATGCTCAGAAACGGCTAATAAAGCGTCACGCCGCTGGTAAAAATAGCCTTGCACTCTTTTTAGCATTTCTTCATCAGGCTTGCGATCAACAATGGCTTGCAGTTTTTTGCGTTCGTCAGCATCTAAAACCTGCAAGGCATCAAACGGGCTGAATTCATACAAGGCATCGTCATCAATCACATAATTGGTTGGCTCATAGGTCTCATTGCACCCAATATGTATGGGAGAAAGCGTGGTTATTTTTAACCGATGATGCTGTAAAAAAGCCATTATTTGTGTTCCGCTAACGGTGGTAAATGAATGCCAATGACGGGCGCATAGCCTTGATGGACGGTTTCATGGATACTTTTCGACAGTTGCCCATTGCCACCTAGCCCTTGACCAATAAAGCCGTTTTTGGGTACGGGTGTGCTAAATACAGCGCCTGCTTGGGTCATTAATACAGGGTTTTTAAACGGTTTTGCCCGCATATTCGCCGCAATATCACCGTGTCGTCCAAAATGCGAGGATAGCTGATAAAAGCTTCGCTGCGGATCAAAGCCACAGCCTTGTGGCGCACAAGAGGCAAGGCTTAAACAGGCATTGGCGTGTGCTTGCGACGGCAATGGGTACGGTGAAAAGGCATCAATACGGTATTTTCCCATACCAATACTGGCATCCCCTCCATAACCAAAGCAGCCAATATCGTCAAAACAGCTTTGTAGCTCTGCTGCGCTGCATTGTGTGTCATCAAATAACACATAAATATCTAACGTTGTGCCTTGCTGATACCAATATTGTGTCATTGTATAAGGCGCAAAAGCCCCTGTGCCTGTGGTTTCGGTCAGGCGATTGAGTGTATTGTGTGCTTGTAAACGCTGTTTGATATCCCCCACTTCCTTATTGCTTTTACTGTGCTGTTGCCATTGTGCTAAGGGGGTCTCAACAGCTTCAAGCGGTAACCAAATGCGTTTTTTCAGTATTTTTAACTCGCTGCTCTTTTTTTCTTTTCCGTTTGCTTCCGCAAAATAATGTACAGGCAAACTAGGACGTGGAATCATCCCTTGGGGAAAGGCATTCGATACCACAGCAAAGGGTTTATTTTCTGTATAACCTTGTAACAGCGTTTGTAAATGCGTCTCACCCAAGCGATGACGTATCGCCCAACAAAGCTGACCAAATAAGGTATCGCCAAGTAGTTCAGTAGCAAAAGCAGATTGTGGCGTAATGCGTAGCCGATAGGATTGCATAAGTCTTGCTTTCTCCGATTAAGCCAGTGCTTCTTGAGCGCGCTTATCAAGCTGGTCAAGCTGTTGCTGCAATGTTTGATCATTGAGACAGAGCTTTATTTTTCCATACCCCCGCGAGCTAGAACCGCCTAAGCCTGTCAGTTGCAGTAAATGTAACCCCCGTATTAGCATCGGTGTGAGGTCTTCATCGTCATGAACGCGCATGGATAAAACGAACTGAAATTGAGAGCCAGCAGGAACACGCTCAACATGACGTGGATGTTCAGCACCGCCTTTAATACGGTCAATGGTGTTTTCGGTTTTAACTTCCGTTAATAAATTCGAGCCGCGTGCTTCGACCCATTGTTGATCTAATTCACAATCCCAAAAGGATAAGCGTGTGGGGCCAATGTCAATGATTAAGTCTTGGCTTGTATCGGGTTTTGGTGCGCCGCCAAACAGTTTTAATAGCGTTTTTGCCTGTTGCTGTTCGTCTGCATTCGTTATTTCTGTCAGATGTTCAAACGATAAGGGCTTGCCCTCACAAACTCCAAGTCCTACCACACCCAAATCCCATTCTAACAAGCTACGCATTTTGCCTTTAATACTAGAGCCTGGAATATACGGTTGCTGTGAAATAGGATTTTTAATCACAGGGGTATCTGTGCCACCAATGCTCATTGGGGTATCACTACCGCCAATATGTAAGCCTGTAACGAGTTCAATCGTTCCCGTTATTTTCTTTATGTTTGTTAATCGCATCATAGCCTCTTGTTTTTTAGTCTTTTACTCTCAGATTCTTCAAGTTTATA
>DRMA01000230.1 GCA_011375245.1 Thiothrix sp.
AACCAATTGTTTAATTTTAGATAATTATCTAAAAATACAACATATTGATAGTGTTACGGTCACAAATTATGAAGAAGGTTTGGCACGACTGAAAGAGGCAAATGAGGAGGGTAAAGCATTTGATATTTTGTTATTAGATATGCAAATGCCTAATATAACAGGAGAAGAGGTTGCGGCAGAGATTAGGCAAGATGCTGCTTTTGCTAAACTGAAAATTATTTTATTGAGTTCAATGGTGCTTGATTCTGATGTGAATACAAAAGGGCATTACAATCTAGCATTGAACAAGCCTGTTAGACAAGCTTTGCTTTATGATGCGATTGCTACGGTACAAAATGAATATAATGATTGTGCGGTAAAAGAAAAGCTGACAGTAGTTACACCAGAAACTCATGAGCTAACAGGGAATATATTGTTGGTTGATGATAGCCGTGTTAATCAATATGTTGGGAAAGAAACTTTATCAAAGCTTGGGTTAGATTTTGAAGTGGCAACCAATGGGCAAGAAGCCTTGGATATGTATAAACAGGGGAATTTTGATGTGATCTTAATGGATTGCCAAATGCCTATTATGGATGGGTTTGAAGCAACACGTCAGATTAGATTGTATGAAAAAGAAACAAATAGTCCACGAGTTAGTATTATTGCTTTAACGGCTAATGCGATGCAAGGTGATCATGAAAATTGTGTTGCTGTGGGGATGGATGACTATTTATCAAAACCGTATACCTCTGAAACGCTATTTGCTCGTTTGGCAGCACATCTTGTGACTGAGGATAATGTTTTAGAACCAGAAAATTTAGAGCTAGAAAAAGAAACGAAGGTTGAGGGTATTGTTGCTTAAAGGATTGAGGTCAACTACTCACCCCTAAAGGGGCGAGCTTGCAAAAGCTCATGAGCGCCCCACCCATTCTTCGAAATGGCGGTGTTACAATTAAAATCGCTCTACGAGCGATGTACTATCCATTCCTCCCCTAAAGAGGAGGGGGGGGATAGTGCAAATTTCGTTAAAGGATTGAGCAATAACGACTACTTCTTTTGTTGTAGCTGTTTTATTTCTTCTAGGGCTGGTTTTGCCCCAGGATGACCTTTTTTAGCGGCCTTCTCGAACCATTGTTTGGCTTTGTTATAGTCTTCTTTAACGCCAGTACCATTGGCATACATCGCCCCCATACTATATTGTGCATGGGGAACACCTTTGTCAGCTGCTTTTTTATACCATTTTACCGCATTTTTATATCTTTTTTTCACCCCAACGCCATCGTGATAAAGATCGCCTAACATGAGTTGTGCCTGAGGATGCCCTTTTTGGGCAATTTTGTTAAAGTATTCGAATGCTTTTGTTGGGTTTTTCTTAACTCCCATACCTTGTAGATACATCACACCAAGATCATAGACTGCACTAGGAAATCCTTTTTTAGCTGCTTTTTTTAGGTAGGCTGCTGCTGTTTTTTCATTTTTCTTTACTCCTTGACCATTAGCATACATTACACCCAGGATATAATTACCAGCGGGGTGCCCCATTTTTGCTGCTTGTTTGGCGTATTTTTTGGCTTTTTTTCCATTTTTTTTCACTCCTGAACCTTTGAGGTAGCGTTCTGCTAACATTAATTGCACATCAACCATGCCACCATTAGCTGCTTTTTCATACCATGTAATGGCCTTGCTCATACTCTTCTTTACGCCTAAGCCTTGTTCATACAAAACGCCTAAGTCGCGCTGGGCATCAGGTAGTTTCTTTTCTGCTTTTAGGAACCATTGTCGTGCGCTTTTGTAGCTTTTTTTTGTACCAATACCATTAGCTTTCATCATTCCTATAAAATATTGTGCACCAGCATGGTTTTTATCAGCTGCTTTTTTATGCCATTCATAGGATTTTTTAGGTGATTTTTTTACTCCCTGACCATTAAGGTACAATTGTCCTAAGATATACTCACCCGCAGGATCGCCTTTTTTGGCAAATTTTGAGGCAATATTAAAAACTTGTTTGTAATCTTTCTTTTTATACGCTGCTTGTAACTCCGCATTAGGATCTGCCCATGCGAATGTTGTGATACTGAAAACTAATGCAGTTATTATTGTGACAATTTTTTTCATTTCTAAACCCTATTATAAAATGTAATACATTAATTACTCGTTAGTCATAGTCGTCATACGAAAAGCTATGGTAGCCTAGCACATTGTTTTCTAATGAGCATCTTTAACATGAGAGCGATGATGAGTACTAATAATGAGAGTTAAAATTTGTGGCATTACGTCTATTACTGATGCATTAACCGTTGTTAAGTTTGGTGCTGATGCGATTGGTTTTGTCTTCTATGAAAAAAGTGTACGTTATGTGTCTATTGAGCAAGCAAAAGCAATTTGTCAGGCGTTGCCTCCATTTATTACGACTGTTGCTTTGTTTATGAATGCGGATAAGCAACAAGTAACCGCGTGTTTAACAGAAGTGCATTTTGATCTATTGCAGTTTCATGGTAACGAGTCCCCTGGATTTTGCGCTTCTTTTAACCATCCCTACATTAAGGCTGTACCCATGTCGGGTGTATCAAGCTTGGATGATTTTAAGGTATATGCTGAACAATATCCTGATGCAAAAGCTTTTCTTGTTGATAGTCATGCTCCGAATGAAGCAGGTGGTTCAGGCAAGGTATTTGACTGGAAGCACATTCCCGTAGATTATAGCGCTCCGATTATCCTTGCAGGTGGTTTGAATGCTGACAATGTTACACAGGCAATGCAAACCACTGATGAGATCGGAAGA
>DRMA01000231.1 GCA_011375245.1 Thiothrix sp.
ACACTTGGCATACAAAGTTTTAGAGGTACAGAAGCAGGCTGGATGTATCAAGCATCTGATTATAAAGGACAACTTAACGCACTTAACCGTGCTGCTCGCCTAATTGACGCTTATATCAATATATCAGGGCACAATACCTATACACTCGCAGATTGCACCACTTGCAAGCCATTTAACTTCCCTTCAAGTAGACAATTGCGTCCTTACTCAAAAAAACTTTCTATTCTAGAAAACTTACGTTTAAATCGCATCAAAAATTCAATGACTTACGCAGCAAAAAATAATGAAATATTCCATTTGTGGTGGCATCCACACAATTTTGGGGTTAATCATAAGCAAAATATGGCATTCCTTAAAAAATTGATGCAACACTATAGCGAACTACACACAGCATACGACATGCAATCATTGAATATGGCAGAGTTAAGCTCTCTTAAATAGAATAGCTGATTCGATGTATAACTATAGTTATCTGAACATCTAGCAAGCTATGATACATTAATTTAACTTATATATTTATCTGTGTAATAATAAAGGATAGCCAATATATCCATTAGAAACATTAATGAATTAATCTCATTCTATTTGCTCTATTGGCTAAGTCAACGACCACTCAC
The DNA here is from genome assembly GCA_011375245.1 of Thiothrix sp. GTDB lineage: Bacteria > Pseudomonadota > Gammaproteobacteria > Thiotrichales > Thiotrichaceae > HyVt-477. Next base: position 618 of record DRMA01000231.1, read on the forward strand.
TGAAGTGGGCGGCTTGGGTTGTGAAACTCAAGATAGTGTTCTTTAAGAACATAATAGGTGATTAACCTAAGCTCCTTGAGGGCTACGTTGTTTTTGTCATAATACCCTTGGATGCCTCCTAATCTAAGGCTCTATTTTTTAGTATTAAAAGCATTAATAACATTGGCGGAGGGAATCAACCAATTGGGTTATTCTAGGCTAAATTACTTTTATCTAGCATAAAAACAACCACTTAATTTCGTAGTTAAAGCTGACCGTCTCGAAGAGAGTGCTTTTGGCCTTAATAAAAGAAATAAAAAGGGGAGAAACCAATGTTACATGTAACTAGCACTAGCAGCATTATAAACGTGCCGCCTAATATCAAAACACGTATTAGTCAATAACAGCCAACAAAAAACTTTAGGGCTTCAAAAAAATAAATTTTAGTAAAACCTCAAAGGAAATGAGGTTCGTAAAAGGAAAAGCTCAAGCTTTTACTCCTAGCGATATTCATGGAAAACACTAACCACTTCTGTATTGGTAAAGAAACTACCATAAAACTATTTGCTAGAAGTGCAACATAGACGATTTCATGCCAGCATTTGCTGAGATAACATCGTAAAACTGAGATATTTTTAGATGAAAATCCTTTTACTCTGTAGCAACGATCCTTCCTCAAGAATAATGTACCACGCCCTCGCTGAAGAAAAAAACATTGAGATTACTCATATTATTCTTGAAGATAAAATCCCTGCCAGCCAATTATTAAAACGTAGAATAAAAACCCTTGGTCCTATAACAGTAATAGGACAAATTGCCTTTATGCTCTTTAGCAAGTTACTAACCAAAACCTCTACGACACGTATTAAAACGTTGCTGCAACAATATCAACTAAACACAACAGCTTTTCCTGAGTCAATAACAATCAAAGTAAAAAACGTTAACGCCCCTGAAGTTATCGCATTACTGAAAAAGACCCAAGTAGATGCTGTTGTGGTCAATGGAACACGCATTATTAAAAAAGAAGTACTTGAATGTATTGATACGACGTTTATCAATACACATATGGGAATTACCCCAAAATACCGTGGCGTACATGGTGGCTACTGGGCAATTGCTAATAATGATCATGCACATTGTGGAGTAACAATACATCTTGTTGATACTGGGATTGATACTGGAGGAGTCCTATACCAAGACACAATTACTACCAATGCTGAGGACAACTTTACCACTTACCCAACTCATCAAATCGCAATTGCTATTCCACTTATGAAGGCAGCATTGCGCGATGTAGATAACAATAATATCACACCCCATAAAGGCATATCGCCATCAAGTCTTTGGTCACACCCTACCTTGTATACTTATGCCAAAAATCGCCTTCTTGCAGGAATAAAATAAGGAAAAATCATATCAAAAAAGATTATCATTATTAATGATTTAACATTCGACCACCATCAACCGCTATAACCTGTCCTGTTATATAAGGTGCATCACGTACTAAAAATAATACAGTGGCAGCAATATCATCTGGGCTACCTTGCTTTTTTAATGCTGTTTTTGCTAACAACTCAATTTGAGATACTTGATTTACTTCATCCTCAGGCCATAATATAGCACCTGGAGCAATGCCATTAACTCGCACTTTTTCCCCTAGCTCACGCGCTAATGATTGTGTAAGCATATACAATCCTGCTTTAGCAGCACTATAAACAGAATGGCCCTTCATTGGTCGCATTCCATGAATATCAATCATATTAATAATACACCCGTTACTGTCTTGTAATGCAGACGCTGCTGCTTGTGATAAAAATAAAGGTGCTTTAAGATTAGAGCACAGCAGGTCATCCCATTGTTGTTCAGTAATTTCTCCTACCAATGTAGGATAAAAAGATGACGCATTATTAATGAGCACATCCAAGCGACCATACTCAAGCAATACATAATCAATTATCTTTGGCAATTGCTTAATATCACAAAGATTAGCTTGATATATGATTGCAGATTGCACACGTTCAACATTAAGTTCTGTCGCTAATAACTTAGCTGCCTCGCTTGAGGTACGATAATGAATTACAATGCGTGCGCCTGCTGCATGTAAGCGCCGTGCAATCACCGCTCCAATACGTTTTGCAGCCCCTGTAATTAGTACTGTTTTTCCTGTTAACTCAGCCATTGGCTACTTCTCCGCTTGTTTTGTTATTTTCATTCCATTTAATGTACAGCTATCACCTATGAATATTTCCTCCCCCCTCCCTGTACCCACGACCGAAGAACATGAACTAAGTCATAAGCTAGTACAACAAATTAGCAAAGAAATACAACAAACAACACAACAAACTATTCCTTTTCGCCGCTTTATGGAAATGGCGCTCTACGAACCACAATTGGGTTATTATGTCGCAGGAAAACATAAACTAGGTCATCAAGGCGATTTTACAACTGCACCTGAAATATCACCACTCTATTCACGCTGTATCGCACAACAGTGCCAACCTATACTGACTGAACTTGGTAATAAATCAACAGATATTCTAGAGTTTGGCGCTGGCTCTGGGGCAATGGCGGCAGAGATTCTACGCTATCTTGATGAACAGAAAATGCTTCCCAAACAGTATTTAATACTTGAGGTAAGCCCTGATCTTATTGCACGCCAAAAGCAACGATTCTCACATGAAATACCTAATTTAGTTAAACATATTCAATGGATTACTTCATTACCTAAAAACTTCAAGGGTGTCATTCTTGCCAATGAAGTATTAGATGCCATGCCTGTTGATTTATTTAGCATTATCAATAACAAAGTCTACGAACAACACATCGGATTTGATGGCACACAGCTTACAGTACACGATCAGCCCGCCTCTAACACGCTTGCAGCCATTATTGATGACTTATCTATTAAACCACACAGTAATTCTTACACTTCTGAAATTAATCCAATGATTTCTCCTTGGCTTCATGCTATAGCAGAAAGCCTAACACAAGGCATCATGATCTTGATTGATTATGGTTATACACGCCAAGAATATTATCATCCAGATCGAAACATAGGTACTTTATTGTGTTACTATCAGCACAGGGCACATGGGGATTTTCTCTACTATCCAGGGTTACAAGATATTACGGCTAATGTTGACTTCACTGCAGTTGCTGAAGCAGCAGATAAGGTAGAACTTACTGTTCTCAGCTTTACATCTCAAGCAACTTTTTTAATTGCCAATGGTCTAGAACAACATCTCATACAAGCATTGGAATACGAACCCAATAAGCATTATCAATATGCACAGCAAGTACGTACTTTAACGCTTCCTGCTGAAATGGGCGAGCATTTTAAAGTCATGATAGTAGGGAAAAAGATTAACGAAGGGCTACTTAGTTTCACAGGTGTCGATTCTCGACACAAGTTATAAATGATAAATAATCACACCAATAATTACATCAACAAATAAATCATAATGGATATTATACAAGCAGTTATTTTAGGTATTGTAGAAGGGCTTACCGAATTTCTTCCTGTTTCATCGACAGGACATTTAATCGTTGTTAGCGAATGGCTAGGCATCGTACAAAACGAGATTAACACCTCGTTTGAAATTGTTATTCAACTTGCTGCTATTTTGGCAGTTGTTGCTAATTACAAAGACAAATTCACCCTCAGCAAAATAGACTTATGGTTAAAAGTTACGTTGGCTTTTATTCCGATTGCAGCAATTGGTTTTCTTTTTAGTAGTCAAATCAAAGCACTTTTTTCGGTTAACGTAGTTGCTACTATGTTTATTGTGGGTGGTATTGCTTTTTTAATTTTGGAGTATTTTTATCAGGAATCCAACACATCAACCAAAGATGTTGAAGAGGTAACTTACAAGCAAGCCGCCGTGATTGGTCTTGCCCAAGTATTAGCGGTAATACCTGGCACTAGCCGCGCAGGTTCTACCATTGTAGGCGCATTATTAGTAGGTCTAAATCGCAAAGCCAGTGCCGAATTTTCATTTCTATTGGCATTACCCGTTATGATTGCTGCATGCAGCTATGAATTATTAAAACACTATAAAGAATTTAGTGGAAGCAACCTAATCGTACTGGGTATTGGTTTTATAACCGCCTTTATTGTTGCTTATTTTGTAATGAAACTCTTTATTCGTTTCTTAGAAAAATTTACCTTTGTTGCTTTTGGCATTTATAGAATTATCTTTGGTCTTCTTTTACTTGCGTTACCTTATATCTCGATCTAAGAACATGTGTAAAAATATACAAATACAAAATATCATTTATTTATTTTCAAGTTATTAAGATATACTCTTGATATCACCATGATAGATAGTAATTTTATGAAATTCATTAATAAAAACAATAGAAAATGGCTTTTTAGCGCTTTTTTTCTATTTTCCAGCATAAACTTCACGGCATGTAGCTTATTGTCGCAATCTGCAAAAGATGACAAAGCCACCATTGATGATGGCAGATCTGCCAGCGAACTGCTCAGTGATGCACGTCGTGCTTTAGATAAAGGCAACTACGAAACCGCAATCAAAGATTATGAGACCTTAGAAGCACGTTACCCTTTAGGACGTTTTGCACAACAAAGTATGTTAGAAACAGCTTATGCATACTATAAAGCTGAAGAAGAAGATACCGCACTTGATACCATTGACCGTTTTATGCGTATCTACCCACGCAGCCCTATTTTTGATTACGCGCTTTATTTACGCGGGCTGGTAAACTTTAATCGTGGCACAAGCATTACTGATAAATTCTTCCCACGTAGCTTTGCCGACCTTGATAATGTCAAACAAAAAGAAGCCTTCCACGACTTCTCAAAACTCATCAACCGCTACCCAAACAGCAAATATGTCAGCGATGCAAAAATGCGTATTCAACACTTACGCAACTCACTCTCAAAATCAGAAGTGAATGTTGCTCAGTATTATATGAAGCGTGGTGCTTATCTTGCCGCATTTAATCGTGCTGAGTATGCTATTAAACATTACCAAGGTTCACCTGGGGTGATTGATGCACTGGTGATAAAAATGCAGGCCAGTGAAAAACTAGGTAAAAAAGACCTCGCAGCAGCAACACGGCGAGTTATTGAATTAAATTTTCCTAAGCGGGCAGCAAGTCTATAAGTCAACTACCCGCCCCTAAAGGAGCGGGCTTGAGTCGTGAGATTCGAGATAGGTCTTCGGACAAAATAGGTGATTAGCCTCAGCCTTTATTGGCTACGTTGTTTCAGTCATAGCACCGTCGAATG
>DRMA01000232.1 GCA_011375245.1 Thiothrix sp.
ACGCTATATTAACCACCTGTATGGACAATAATAACAACGTCCTATGAGATTTAAACGATGAAATATACCCATAACCTACTCATACTCATCAGTATACTCACGCTCACCTCATGTGGTGGCGGAAGCTCAGTATCTACTCCTGACAAAGAAATAACTGATGTAGCCAGCAAACTAAAACGCAGTACTGAAAGCAGCCTCAGCACTTACTTTCGTCAAATGCGCCAACAACAAACAACAACGACCTCTAACGATAACGTACTCATTCAAGCAAGTGTTGCAGCCTCTACCTCAGAAGGCAGCTCATCAGCTAGTAGTACATCAGCTAGTAGTACAAGTGTTTCAACGACAAATGTACAAGAAAATGGCGTTGATGAAGCAGACTTAATAAAAGTCAGTAGTAATGGACACTATATTTATAGTGTTGATAAAAGCGCTCCTACGACGGATATTGATACCCCGCCTATCTTAGCCAAAACCAATAATTCCGACAGCATTCGCATTATGGATGCACAGAATACTCCGCTTACTGAAGTAAAAGAACTACTCAGTAATAACGATAAGCGCTGGCATATTAATGGTTTGTATCTTGATGATGCAAGAGGCAATCTTGTTGCACTCTCGTCTAACCATAGCAACTACTGGAGTAATTGGTTCCGTAGCGATTATTTTGCCCAACAAACAACTGACTTATTCTTCTTTGATATCAGTACCCCTAGCACTGCGTCACTCAGTAACACGCTAAGCTTTGATGGCAGCGTGATTGACAGTCGTCGTAATGGTGATGTGCTTTATCTTGTACTACGTCACTTTCCTGACTATTTATACAACACAGACAATACAAACGATCCACAAGACAACACAACAGCCACGGATATTCTGCCGCATTATCGACTAAATAATGCCGAAAGACAGCCTGTAGTACTTGCCGAAAATTGCTACCAAGAAGATGCTGGAAAACGAAGTGGCGATATCATCACACTTGTTGCTGTCAACCTTGCCAGTGATACGCCTGAAATCAACAGCCAATGCTATGTCGGTGCTGCTGAAGCAATCTACGCTTCACAAGAAGCACTTTATCTTGCAACCACCCAATGGAATTATCAAAGCCAGAACGGCACGGCTGAATACGAGGATACCACCACCACCGATATTCATAAATTTGCGTATAACGGCATGGCGTTTGATTATCGTGGTTCCGCCGAAGTACGAGGACATTTAGGGCATCAACAAGACCGCAAATCCTTTCGTTTTAGTGAGCATAATGGCTTCTTACGTGTCGTCACCTTTTCACCCGCACAATGGCCAACCATCGCCGTTGAAGATCCTGATGTTGTTGCAACAAAGCCTAACGACACCTCTAGCAATACACCCCATAAATTTGTTAATAAGTCACCTGTTTCATTAACGATATTAGCAGAAGAAAGCAGCACAAAAACCCTACGAATCGTTGCGAAACTCCCCAATCAAAACCGCCCTGAGCCTATTGGATTACCAGAGGAAAAACTGTACGCTAGTCGTTTTATTGGTGACAGAGCTTATTTTGTTACCTTTCGGGTCACCGATCCGCTTTATGTCCTAGACCTCAGCACGCCTGAAGACCCTTTCATTGCTGGCGAACTGAAAGTTGATGGCTATTCTGATTATCTCCAGCCACTCAGTGAAACCTTATTATTAGGCATTGGTAAAGATGCGACACCTACTACAGGGGGTGGTGATGGACGTGGTGCATGGTATCAAGGGGTAAAATTATCACTGATTGATGTCAGCGACCCAAGTAATCCACGCGAAACGGATAAACGCATTATTGGTAAACGAGGCACGGAATCAAACGCCTTATATAATCATCATGCCTTAACCAGCCTACAGGTCGGTGATACTCAACGTATTGCTTTACCCATACGCTTACATGAGCAAGCACCCTTTTCCAACACCGTATCGCCCTCTAGCTACTATGGCTATACCAATACAGGGCTATATCGGTTTGAGGTTGATATAACAAACCAAACCCTTGTAGAAAAGCCAGCAATCATCACCGACGATTGGCAAACAACACCTTATGGCAGTTCGATTCATAATGATCGTAGTGTGATGATTAATGATACCGTGCATTATTTGCATAATGGACAGTTTTATTCGCGGGATTGGGATAGCGAATAAGCCATTCCGCAGCCATTTTCAATGCTGACCGTCACGATAAGCACGCACCTGTCAGCTTTGTTGGTGCTTGCTTTATCATCAGTATTCATCAAGGGACTTCAGTGTCACTAGCAGTTTTTTGTTGCAAAAAAACTCGCATATCCTCATTATCAACACGCTGATAAATGTCTTTCACAGCGAATGCTGCATCAACTGATTGCAACACAACGGTATCACCCAATGTATAAAAACAAGGTCGCCAGTTTTCGCTTTTACGTTGCACCTCAATTTCAGCAAAATCCTGCTCAATAAGCACATATTCTTGTAGGCTAGGCAGGCTGAGATATTCCTTGCGCTTTTCACCTTTATCTTTTTTACGAGTACTTTTCGATAGAATTTCAATAATTAATAACGGGCTTTCTCGAATAGTGTCCTGAGCAGAGGGATCATTATCACAAACAACGACAATATCAGGGTAACGGTAGCTCGTCGCTGATGTTTTTATCAGATCAGGTGTTTGGGTTTACTAAAAAGTCCCCACTGAAAACCTCCTGCTTTAGCGGGAGGATGAAAGTGGCGTATAAAGCTACGCGTAAATAATGCCTTTGTGTTGAAAGACCAATTGAATGGTCTTGATACTTTTGACCATGCGTTTAGCCTCTTTCATAAACACAATATAATTGCC
>DRMA01000233.1 GCA_011375245.1 Thiothrix sp.
AATGAGAGAAAGACTAATCCTTGTTTGCTTATAAACTTCATGATTGTCTCCTATAAAGCTATACATCATGTTAATGCACACTAAGACAGGAGCGTTTAATCTTGGTTCACACTTATGAAAAACATCAATAAAACTGATTACAATAATCAGCCACTTTATTTCGTTTGACCCCCATGTGCATGTAACGACATAGTTTGTTTAAATTGCTGAATTTGTTCCTCAGTTGCTTTAGTCTGATACTTATCTTTCCATTCATCATATGGCATACCATAAATCACTTCACGCGCTTGCTCATAATCCATCGTCACTCCTTGCGCTTCTGCAGCCGCTAAGTACCATTTAGATAAACAATTACGACAAAACCCAGAAAGATTCATTAAGTCAATATTTTGTACATCGGTACGTTCTTGTAAATGCTTAATCAAACCACGAAAAGCGGCTGCTTCCATTTTTATTTTGCTTGCTTCATCCATTATTATTTCCAAAGTATTGAAGTTTATCAATATTATAAAACACTTTTTAAGTAATCAATCAAAGGGGTCAGTGATGTATCATGGCTTTTCTTCCCTGCTCGAAGGGTTTCTCGTTGATCAAGCAAGCCATATAAAGCCTCTTGAGTAGAAGCGGTATAAACCCCTTCAAGCTCCGCCATCCACGCAAGCCCTTCTTGTTGATGATCATTACGATGTTCACCTAAACTTGCTTGTCTATTAATAACAATAATAGGTACACCATGATCTTTCGCACTAATAATATTCCCCATTCCTGCATGTGAGATAAAAACGGAAGACTGTTTGATTTTCTCGTTATAATCCTCCAATCCCATAAATCGCTTCCATTGTGTATGTTGTGGTAAGTAATCCCCCTCCCCTAACTGCATAAAAACAGCCTCGCTATGCTTATTATCAGCCTTATTACTCGCCACCCATTCATCAAGATAACGCACCAAACGATCAAAAGGAAACTGCGTGCCTGTAGCAACAAAAATCATAATACCGAGCCTTTATGCAGAATTTTTTCACCATCACTAAGATTAGGCCATTGGGTTAAGACAATATCCGCATACGCTTGAATCATTCGTCCAGAACGTGACAGCCTTTGTACATTGGCAATACTATCAATCCAAATCGTTTTAATACCCAGTATTTTACCGAGCAAAATAGCAATCACACCTGGTGCAGCTCCTGTACTCATAATCGTTGCAGGACGCTCCTTCAAAATAAGCCAAAAAAGTTGTAATGCTAAAGGCAATAACTTTATTTTAGAATCAGCACTGGCATCCATAATATTATGCACAACCCGCTCGCCTTGTTGTGCTACTTTGTATTGTCCACGAGGAGAAGCATAAATAATAAGAAATTGATCTTCCAACTTATTACCTATTTTATTGAGCTGAACCCAATGTCCACCTGGTGAAGAAACAGCAAGTACTTTTCCTTTTTTCCACATCATTTTAGCTCACCTTACGCTTTGGTAAGATAAAACACGGCTTGATCACCTTGTTTTTTATGATTGAGTAGATTTGCCTGCTTAGTATACGCGTCAATCTGCTCAACCGAAAATAACGAGTTCTCTGGGTTAACAGCATAAGAACGTTTATCATGCAATGCAATATCTTGCTCATATTGCTCACTCCCCCAAAACTGAAAAGCAAATGAATCATAAACAATATCAGCCACTTGAAGTCCACATTGCTGTGCAAGCAATGTCATACTTTTAATCGAATGCAGATATAAATGCCGAGGTGCATCGAGCTGTACCCAATCAACACCATAATGCTCCCACGCCCAAGAACTCACCGTAGGAATACGAATCAAGCAATATCCATTATCGTTCAAACGCTCAGCAGCAGCACGCAACGTTTCATATTGTTCACTAATATGCTCAAGCGAGTGGTGCATCATGATCAGATCCCATTTCCCTTCGGTTTCCTCCAAGGTCTGTTTAGCAATGAGCAAACCATTCTTATAATCAATATCACCGTCATTAAAGGGGTCAATCCCCAGTAAGTTGTTAAATCCTGCGTCTTTTAAGGCATACAGCAAATGCCCCGCACCACAGCCCACATCAAGAATCTTACTTTGTCTATTGATACCTGTGGGTCGTAAGGTTGCCAACTTTGTTTCAGGGCGATATTTTGCCAGCAGTTTCCCTAACCATCCACCACGCCCTGTTGCAACATGATAATCGCGCTGTGCAAGAAAATGCTTTTTTAACCCTGTAGGAAAACCAACAGTAGAATAAGAATAATAGTCTTTTGGATAATAATCAGGCAAATTATCAGGCACATGGGTCAATTGTAAACATTGACACTCATTACACTGAAAATAATCATGTATATCACGATAACCTAGCATCATTTCCTTTGCTTCATAGCATCTATTGCTATTAGCATTACCACAAATTTTGCATTGCATAGCGTTTAATGTGCCCCAAATAAAGTAGCATTAACTTCCCATCTATGTGAATTTTCTAGATAAGCTTCCATCATCAATATTAACTCAGTAAACTTCTTCCAAGTGTCGCTGTAACAATGATAAGTATACCAATGCAAAGATTAATAAGAATCAATAACCGTATTTGTGCTAACGCTTTAGCCCCCATATCCCAGTCTTCATGAGCAACTGCTTTTTTGAGTTTATTATAAGGTGCGAAAAAAACATGCATAA
>DRMA01000234.1 GCA_011375245.1 Thiothrix sp.
GACAATCATTACCTTGCACCTGCCATGCCTCACCATCCAAAATAATATTAGCGATACCGTTTTCAATGGGACTCTCTAGTTTTATTTCTTGGTTTAACAAATGCTTGCCTGGATAAGCAACTAAAAGATTTTTAAAAGCATCCTTTAAGCGTATAAAAAAACAAGTAACGACATCTCCCAAAAAAAAGACGAACAAAAAGAAAATAGGCTGTAATTTCCAAAAAACAGTAGGCATTAACAAAACCGAAGCTGCTGTAAATATGGCTGCAATTAGCAGCCACAAGCCAACGTTACTAGGCTTTATATCATCATAAAATTGCTTTGGGTCTGCAAATATTTCGATCAATGCACCCAATTTAGGGTTGATATATTGAAGATAAAGCCGCATTAAATGCCTTTTCAAAAAAGCAAGTTTGTCTTTATAATCTTGTGACCACTTGCTTTGATTATTTTGTGCTACAGCCTCTGGTTTCGTTGACATATACACCTACTTATATTGTTGACTCACTAATTAAATAGCCATCTACCTAATGCTTTAACGAAATTTACACGAAAGTCTCTCCTCTTTAACTGAGCTTTTTCTCCCTTTAGGGGTGAGTAGTTGACTCTGACCAGAGTCTAGCAAATCAACAACAAACCTCTTGAGTAAATACAGACCAAACGTAGTGATCATTTGATAATATGAGGATATTTCTACCACAGTATTTTCTATAAGCGGGTCAATATTTACATTTGATCACCTTTTTGAATAGCTTTTGCAACCCGCTGAATAGAAGAATCAGGGATATACTGATCAATAATGCCATCATCTTCGAGTAACTGTACTAATGCTGGATCAGACACAATAGGCACACCTGATTTTTTTGCCATTCTAATAATATCACTACTCATTTTACTTCGGCCTATCGCTAATAAAATAGGCAAAGGCATATCTTGTGTATACATCAATATTGCTGCTCGACCTAAGCCAGCAATAACAACACGTGATTGCTTTATCATTTCGCCTAAATCTTCACCCAAAATACGCCGTTGTTCTGATTTTCTTTGCCCTTTGATGAGAGGATCACCTTCTCTATTTTTATACTCGCGTTTTATCTCATCCTTTGACATTCTTTGCTCTTTTTTGAAATTAGCTTTTTGATAAATAAGATCTAATAGTACAAGCGCAATAAGCAAAGGTAACAAAATAAATAACATCTTTTTTATCATGCTAAAGAGTATTGTCAACATACAATCAACATCACATAAATCAATATCATGCATATATTCCCGAATGGCAATACGAGTTATATAATAAATGATAGCCGTCATCATTATTATTTTTAAGATAGAAAGCAAGGTTTTAACAAGCTGCTTCATCGAGAAAATGCGTTTAAAACCACTCATTGGGCTAATTTTTTCAGGCTTAGGCTTTATTGATTCAAATGAAATCAAAAACCCAAATTGAGAGACATTACCAATCACACTCGCAAGAAACATTAGTACAGAAAAAGGCAACATCACACCCAAAATAATTTGTCTAAACCATAAATTAAAGGCATTTCCCATAGATTCCCGAAAGCTTATTTCATTATTATAAGCAGTAACATTGAGCATAAAATCTTGAATGGTCTGTATAAACCAATCCCAAGCAAACCAAAAATAACCAAAAGCAAATAGAATCATAAACAATGGCACAAATTCTTCACTGCGTGCTACCTGCCCTTTTTCTCTAGCTTTACGTAGTTTTTCGGGAGTCGGTTCTTCCGTCTTATTACTCTTATCCTCACTCATCGCAACATCGTATCCGTCATATTAAATACTTCATTGAAACGAAAAAAGCCCTCTCGCACATAGCGTGAAATATAAACAATATAAAAAACCAATAGCAGCATAGCAATACCACTTTTTATAGGCATCACTAATAAAAAAACATTTAATTGCGGTACATAACGTGCAACAAAAGCAACCCCAAATTCCCCGATATACATTGTTGCAATAATAGGTGCAGCAACTAATGCGGCAAGTACAAAAATAGAGCCAAACTGACCAATAACAATCCCTACTGAATCAAGATTAAAATGTGGAAAATAGCTATGCACAGGCCATGCAAGATAACTTTCTAGCAGCACTTCGATTAACAATAAAAACCCGCCTGTTGAGAACAGCAGAACAACCGCTAACTTGACAAACAAATCACCTAAAGAAGAGGATTGATCACTTAAAACAGGAGAAAATAACTGAGCACTCATACTACCGCGTTGTAAGTCTAGAAAAAAACCTGCTGACCCCATGACCCAAAAGGGAATGCCCAACATATAACCAAAAATAAAACCAATAGCAATTTCTTTTATAATGATAAAAAAAATAAACGACAATTCAAAAGGTAACGTTGAAACAGTATCAACCGTCATGGGCACAGCAAACGCAGTAACAATAATCACTAACGCATTGCGTACCATCCCAGGAACTGTTTTACCACTAATAAAAGGTAAGGCTAAAAAAAATCCTAACACCCTTGGCATCGTTAATAATAAAGCTAATAGCCATGTATTTATTTGACCTGCATATGTCATCGCTAAGCCTTAGGGTTTAGGCATAAAGGGGATGGTAAACATATTGTTAGCAAACTCATAAAGTTCTGGTCCTAAAGCTCGCGCAACCACCGAGATAGTAATAATAATTCCTACCAACTTAAACACATGAGGCAATGTTTGTTCCTGAATACTGGTTAATGCCTGCAACAAACTAACAATCAAACCAATGATAGTTGCAACAGCCAATACAGGAAGCGATAGCTGAAGAATAAGCTGCAACGCTAAAGACGTTTGATGCGTTAAATAATTATGATCCATTGTTATTGATAACTCATCACCAAACCATGCGTTAATTTTGACCAACCATCAATCAAAACAAACAGCAACACCTTAAAAGGCAAAGAAATCATAATAGGCGCAACCATAATCATCCCCATTGAGATAAGAATATTAGCAACAATTAAATCAATCACAACAAAAGGCAAATACAATAAAAAACCAATCTCAAAAGCAGAGGTCAACTCACTTACCAAAAAAGCGGAAGTCAGCACGAGAAGATGATCTTCAGTGGCTGTTTTTGCATATTCTTCTGGCCATAATTTTTTTGTTGCATTAGAAAAAAATACCCGTTCTTTATCAGAAGAATGCCGCTTTAAAAAATCCTTAACAGGCATAATACTATCACTAAGAGCCGCTTTTAATTCAGGGTTTTGTATATCGGTTAACACCACATTATGGCTTTCAAAACGATCATAAACACCTGATGCAACAGGTGCCATAATAAACATGGAAAGAATAATTGCGATACCATTCATTGCCAAATTAGGTGGGGATTGCTGCAAACCAAGCGCACTTCGCACCATGTGCATAACCACTACAATTTTAAGAAATGAACTAATAAGAACCGCGATAAAAGGGGCTAAGCTCATAATACCCATCAACCCAATGAGCAGAATGGGATTAGGTAAGCTATCCATTAGAACCTTCTTTATTATTGACCGCAGCGTTAGTACTACCCACAGAGAACAATTGAGAAATTCTCACTCCTTTCTTACCATCAATATCCACTAACTCCCCTGTCCCGATCACTTTATTATTTGATCGAATGGTTACCATTGGTGTAATTGGGTAGTTAAGGTCCACTACCGAACCTTGTATTAATTTTTGCACTTCATTAAATGGAAGGGTCACTTCACCTACATCAAAGGAAAGACGGACAGGAATATCATTAATATTATCCAGTACTTCATTTTGTATATCATCAGACATTGTTATTATTCCAGATTCAAGCACCAACTGCTTGTCAGTCACGATAGCTCTATAAACATGACCAGCACCATTGCGCAACAAAACACCATCACGTTCAATATCATCGCTTTCTAATAAAATAATATCTGCCAAACTTACTTGAGCTAACTGCTGTAATGGCAAATCAATTCGACCTACTTCCAAGCAAAGCGTGGTGAGATGGTGCTGCCAAGGATAAAAGGGGCGAGAGGGCCAATAGTCCATCATCTTCAATAGCTGTGTAGTTACTTTTTCATGGGCAACAATCAGAATGCTAATACCATGATTATTCGTATCAGTAAACTCAAAGCCAATAGACATATCATTCACTTGTGAGGGTTTATGCGTTAAAAAATTCATCACATGAATGGTTGTTTTTGTCTTATTAATAATTGGATCTAACAAAGGTTTTAGAGCACGCTCAACAAGTTCAGCACGTAAGTCAACAGGAACTTTAGTGATATCACCATCATCTATAAATTCCTTAATTCGTTGTTCCAATGGCCACGCAGAAAACCAAACAGGAACAGGAATTCCTTCGACTTCAAATAAAATTCCAAACGTTAGCTTATTTTTTAAAACAGGTGCAGCAAGCAACGTAATATTATAGCCAAATGTGTCATCGCCTAAAGACACAAAAATCGAGCGACACTTATGAGCCATCGTATTTTGCCAATGTAATAACAACCGATTTAGTTTAGATATAGGTATCAACGGATAATTTTTATTGATAGAAAGCATTAGATGTTAATTGTACCTATTATTTTTTGTATTCAAGGCAAATAGTTAAACAGCATTGTATTCTACTTACACAACTCATTAATATTGTAAAATGATAAACGGAAACAAAAAAATCCCCACTGGCAAACCAGTGAGGATTTTTTACTCTAACTTTACAGATCACTAAAAATTTCTAGTAATCCAATAGTGGAGTGGAGTAGAGAGGCTTAACCGTATAACTCACCTGTTACGTCGTCCCATGGTAAATCAGCCTCAAAAGAGAAGTTCCCATTACCATTTTGTGTTCCTATTTTAAATACATAGCCATCACCATCATTATCTGACAGACCATTACCACCAGTAGCTACGAGTGTACCATCATCAAGTTTTGATACTCCTGTGAGTAGAACATCTCCAAGACCTCTAGCCCAAAGTGTTGCTGTATCACCACCTCCCCAGCTAAACTTAGAGCCATTTGAACCTCCATGCATACCTACACCAATCATAACGGGCATTCCACCAGAACCTGTTGCTCCAGTTGCTCCAGTTGCTCCAGTTGCTCCAGTTGCTCCAGTTGCTCCAGTTGCTCCACTCGCTCCACTAGCTCCAGTTGCTCCTGTTGCTCCACTCGCTCCAGTAGCACCAGTGTCACCTTTCAACCAAGCCTGAACATCTGCTGGGTTAATAGAGCCATTTCCATCAAAATCACCAATTTCATTGGTGAACCAATCGAAGAAGCCTTGACCATTTGAACCATCAGCTCCATCTGTGCCTGCTGAACCAGTCGCACCTGTTGCTCCATCTGCGCCATCAGCACCGTCTGAACCAGTTGCACCTGTTGCTCCGTCTGCGCCATCAGCACCATCTGAACCAGTCGCACCTGTTGCTCCGTCTGCGCCATCAGCACCGTCTGAACCAGTCGCACCCGTTGCTCCAGTTGCACCATCTGCGCCATCAGCACCGTCTGAACCATCAGCGCCTGCTGAACCCGTTGCACCTGTTGCTCCATCTGAACCATCAGCACCGTCTGAACCAGTTGCACCTGTTGCTCCGTC
>DRMA01000235.1 GCA_011375245.1 Thiothrix sp.
AATCCTGAGGCAGGTATTCTAAACCTCTATTTAGGGGTTATACAACGATTTATATTTATGCTAGTAATGTTTGGGGTTGGAATTGGCATTTTAAAATTGAATCCGCCAGCAATGGTTGGAACGTTTGCACTCGTACAAGTTGCTTATATGATTTATGGTACTAAGCGAAGTCAAGAATAAAAAAGAAATGCAAGCGTTAATTCTCATCCTTTTATTACTATTGTTCTCTCAAAAACAGAATTTTAACTTTATTATAGGTGGTATATTGTGAGCGAATCTAACGCGCCAGCAATTTCGAATCCTGTAGAGTATATACAACACCATTTGACTAATATGAGTCTCGGCGGCAAGCCAGAATCGTTGGTTGATTTTAATGTATTCTTTATTGATACATTTTTGGTGAGTATTGCTCTTGCAGGTTTGTTTGCATACTTTGGATGGAAAGTGGGTAAAAATCTTGATCCCGATAAACCAACAGGGATACAAAACGTTCTTGAGATGGTGGTTGAATTTGTTAATCAACAAATAAAAGATATTTTTCCTTCGGCTGATAAATGGATAGGACCACTAGCGTTGACTATCTTTGTTTGGGTATTCTTGATGAATGCGATGGATATGCTTCCCGTTGACTTATTGCCTTCATTAGTAGGTGGTGTTGCCAGTATTTTTGGTGCAGATCCGCACCACGTTTATTTTAAAGTGGTGCCTACTACTAACTTGGATACGACCTTTGCCTTGGCTCTCGTTGTTTTTAGTTTGATTATTTTCTATAACATCAAACATAAAGGTTTGTTTGGTTATTTGAAGATATTTTTGACGCATCCTTTTTCAGCTAGCAATATCATTGTAAAAGTAATACTTGCCCCCTTTAATGTGTTGATGACGACTATTGAGGAAATAGCAAAACCTGTCAGTCTTGGTCTACGACTTTTTGGTAATATGTTTGCGGGTGAACTCTTATTCTTATTGATTGCATTGCTTGGTTTTGCTTGGGCGATGCCAGGGCAAGTTGCCTTAGGTGTTTTATGGGCTATTTTTCATATTCTGGTTATTACGTTGCAAGCTTTTATCTTTATGTTATTAACCATCGTTTATTTAAGTCTTGCTAGCCAAGGTGCTGATGAGCATTAACTTAATTTCTGTTTTATTCTTTATTTTTATTATTGTTTTTTAATTTTTTAGGAGTTTAATTATGGATGCTTCAATGGTATCTGAAATCATGTCTTCAACAGCCGTTGCTGTAGGGATTATCTTAGCGGCAGCTGGTTTAGGTTCTGCATTGGGTTGGGGGCTTATCTGTTCTAAGTTTATTGAAGGTATTGCTCGTCAGCCAGAGATGCGCGCTCAATTAACAGGGCAAATGCTCTTTACGGGCGGGCTTATGGAAGCTTTCCCAATGATTGTCTTGGGAATCTCTATGTGGTTTATCTTTGCTAACCCATTTCTTAGTGCGGCTAAAGTTGCCTTGGGTGGTTAATAAATCCGTAATGTGTGTTGTCTGAAATTTACATTCGGAGGAGTTATATGAATATCACCGCAACCTTGTTTGGGCAGATGATTGTATTCACTGTACTGATCTGGTTCATTAAAAGTTATCTGTGGGAGCCTATTCTAACGACGATAGAAGATCGTAAAGCACGTATTGCTGAGGGTCTTGCAGCATCGCAAAAAGGTGCTGAAGATATGGCACGCGCAGAGGAAGAAGCGGCTACGGTTTTAAAAGAGGCTAAAGTACAGGCTGCTGCAATTATTGAGCAAGCTAAAACGCGCGAAAGTCAGATTGTTGAAGAAGCTAAAAACAAAGCACTCGTTGAAGCAGAACGAGTAAAAGCAGGCGCAGAAGCTGAACTCGAACAAGAAATCAATCGTGCTAAAGATAGTTTACGTACTCAGGTCGCCGCGTTAGCCCTTGCAGGTGCAAGTAAAATCGTTGCTAAAGAGATTGATACTAAAACCCATAAAAAGGTATTAGACGCTCTCGTTTCACAAATATAGGTAGTTGATTATGTCTGAATTAACAACTACCGCACGTCCATATGCCCGTGCAGTGTTTGAATTGGCAAGTGAAAGTAAAACATTGACCGAATGGTCAACAACATTAGCTTTCATGGCTGCTATTGCTGCCAATGATGATGTACGAGCTGTTCTAGATAATCCAAAATTGACACGTCAAGATGCTGCTGATGTCTTTATCGAGCTTTGTGATAAGAAGCTGGATGACAAAGCAGTAAACTTGGTTAAGCAACTTGCTGAAAATGGCCGTTTGAGTCTTCTTCCCGAGATTGCTTCATTATATGAAGCGTTAAAGGATGAAGCCGAAGGGGCTATTGAGGCGCATGTAACTTCAGCTAGAAAGCTAACAAAGAAGGAACAAGAAGCAATTGCGAAAGCCTTGAAGAAACGTCTTGGTCGTCGTGTCAAAATTACTACAAAAATTGATAAATCAATTTTAGGTGGCGCGATTATACGGGCAGGGGACTTGGTTATAGATGGTTCGATTCAGGGACGTTTGCGTAGCATGACGCAAGCCTTGAGCGGATAAGAGGATGAATAAATGCAGTTAAATCCAACTGAAATCAGTGATCTGATAAAAAAGCGTATTGATGGCTTTGCGACAGATGCTGAAGCAAATAATGAGGGAACGATTGTTTCCTTAATGGATGGTATCGTTCGCATCCACGGCATGGCAGATGTTATGTCTGGCGAAATGATTGAATTTTCCAATGGTGCTTATGGAATGGCACTAAACTTAGAGCGTGATTCTGTCGGTGCGGTTGTACTGGGAGATTATAAAAGCTTAAAAGAAGGCGATACCGCGAAATGTACAGGACGTATTCTTGATGTACCTGTCGGACGCAATCTTTTAGGTCGTGTTGTCAATTCATTGGGTTTGCCCATTGATGGTAAAGGTCCGATTGAAGATGATGGCTTTATGCCTATTGAACGTCAAGCACCAGGGGTTATTGAGCGTCAGTCGGTTAACGAGCCAATGGAAACAGGTATTAAAGCACTTGATGCAATGGTTCCTGTGGGGCGTGGTCAACGAGAACTGATTATTGGTGATCGTCAAACAGGTAAAACAGCGGTTGCGATTGATGCGATTATTAACCAGAAAGGCAAAGATGTTAAATGTATCTATGTCGCAGTTGGTCAAAAGGCATCATCAGTAGCAGGCGTGGTACATAAGCTAGAAGAACATGGCGCAATGGAATATACCATTGTGGTTGCTGCAAATGCATCTGATCCAGCTTCTATGCAGTATATTGCTCCTTACTCAGGCTGTACGATGGGTGAATATTTTCGTGATCGTGGTGAAAATGCATTGATCATTTATGATGATTTGACCAAACAAGCATGGGCTTATCGTCAAGTCTCGTTACTGTTACGTCGTCCTCCTGGTCGTGAAGCCTATCCTGGTGATGTTTTCTTCCTTCATTCACGTCTTTTAGAACGCTCATCACGGGTTAATGCTGATTTTGTTGAAAAAACAACCAATGGTGAAGTGAAAGGTAAAACAGGCTCATTGACGGCTTACCCTATCATTGAAACACAAGAAGGTGATGTGTCAGGTTTCGTTCCAACAAACGTTATTTCGATTACCGACGGACAAATTTTCCTTGATACTGATTTATTTAACTCAGGTGTTCGTCCTGCAATTGATGCGGGATTATCCGTTTCCCGTGTAGGTGGCTCAGCACAGACTAAGATCATCAAGAAATTAGGTGGTGGTATTCGTCTTGATTTAGCTCAGTACCGTGAGTTAGCTGCATTCTCGCAGTTTGCTTCTGACCTTGATGAAGCAACCCGTGCCAAACTAGAGCGTGGTGAACGTGTTACGAAATTGATGGTGCAAGCACAATATGCACCTTTGAATACCGCTGAATTAGCGTTCTCGCTATTTTCTGCGAATGAAGGCTTCCTTGATGATGTGGAAGTCAATAAAGTGAATGATTTCGAAGCAGCTATGTTGAGCTATTTGCGGAGTGACAAGGCTGATTTGTTAGCATCTATCAATGAATCAGGTGATTTTAACGACGATATTGCAGCTGACATGCGTAGTGCATTGGAAGACTTCAAATCTAATAATACTTGGTAGGACGGAGCTAGTCTTATGGGTCTTAAAGATATACGCACACAGATTAAAAGTATCCAAAGCACTAAAAAGATCACGAAGGCGATGGAAATGGTTGCCGCTTCTAAAATGCGTCGAGCAAAAGAGCGAATGCAAGCTTCACGTCCTTATGCAACGAAGATGCGTAATGTGGTTAGCCATATGGCGAATGCTCAATTGGAATATAAACATCCTTATACGTTAGAACGTGAGTCTGTGAAGCGTGTGGGATATATTATTATTTCGACGGATCGTGGTTTATGTGGTGGTTTGAATACTAATTTATTTAAAAAAGCTTTTCAGGATATAGCGGGTTGGGCTGAGGAGGATGTTGAGGTTGATATTGCTGTATTTGGTAGCAAAGCGCAAAACGCTTTTAAGCGTTATGGCATTATTGCTGAGCAAATAGGTATGGGTGATAAGCCTGCTGTTAACGACATTCTGGGTACGGTAAAGGTGATGTTAGATCAATATACCGAAGGTAAAATTGATCGTTTGTTTCTGGTAGAAAACCAGTTTATTAATAGCATGACCCAAAAGCCTCAGTCAACACAGCTTATTCCTATTGTCGCTACTGACGATGATGATGAGATTAAGTATCAATGGGATTACCTTTATGAGCCAGACTCAAAAGAGGTGATTGATGCATTGATGCAACGTTATATTGAATCGCTCGTTTACCAAGGTGTGGTTGAGAATGTTGCTTGTGAAATGTCTGCAAGAATGGTTGCGATGAAAAGCGCAACAGATAATGCAGGTGATATTATTGATCGCTTACAACTGGTTTATAACAAGGCACGTCAGGCAGTTATCACGCAAGAAATTTCCGAAATTGTTTCGGGTGCGGCGGCGGTTGAATAGCATGTCAACTACTCACCCCTAAAGAGGGTGAACTTGCAAAAGCTCAGTTGACTAGGCTCGGTCTTTCAGGACTCCGTTATTCATGTCATGGTACGTCAGGATGTATGCTCAAGTCCTGTCCACTACCGCTGAACGCTAAACAATCCTGCCGAGTAGGGATAGTGAGCCAGCACGACAAGCATGGATAACATTGCCGATGAGCACCTCACCCATTCTTCGGAATGGCGTTGTTACAACAAAAATCGCTCTATGAGTGATGCACTATCCCTCCTCTGAAGAGGAGGGGCTTGCGTGCAGATTTCGTTAAAATTTTATGGGAGTACTTATGAGTACTGGAAGTATTGTACAAATTATCGGGCCCGTCGTAGACGTGGAATTTCCACGTGACGCAGTGCCGACGGTATATGATGCATTAATTGTTGGAGAACAAGATAATCTGACATTAGAAGTGCAAGGACAGATGGGCGATGGTGTTGTTCGTACTATTGCGATGGGTCAAGCAGAAGGTCTAAAACGTGGTATGGAAGTTTCAAATACAGGTGATCCCATTATGGTACCTGTAGGTGAGGCAACATTGGGTCGTATTATGAACGTATTAGGCGAGCCAATTGATAATGTAGGTGATATTAAGTCAGAGTTAACGATGCCTATTCATCGCGACCCACCTTCTTATGAAGAATTAACCTCTACGGTTGATATTTTAGAAACGGGGATTAAAGTAATTGACTTGATCATGCCAATCGCAAAAGGAGGGAAGATTGGTCTCTTTGGTGGTGCGGGTGTAGGCAAGACAGTTACTTTGATGGAGTTGATCAATAATATTGCCAAAGAACATTCGGGTCTTTCCGTATTTGCGGGGGTTGGTGAACGTACTCGTGAAGGTAACGATTTCTACTATGAAATGGAAGAGGGAGGAGTGCTAGATAAAGTTGCTCTTGTTTATGGTCAAATGAATGAACCTCCTGGCAACAGACTACGTGTTGCGTTAACAGGTCTGACCATGGCGGAGTATTTCCGTGATGAGGGGCGTGATGTATTGATGTTTATTGATAACATCTATCGTTATACGTTGGCGGGAACAGAAGTATCAGCATTACTCGGTCGTATGCCATCAGCAGTAGGATATCAGCCTACATTGGCGGAAGAAATGGGCGCACTGCAAGAGCGTATTACTTCAACAACTAAAGGTTCGATTACGTCGTTCCAAGCGGTTTATGTACCTGCGGATGATTTAACGGATCCATCACCTGCCACAACCTTTGCCCACTTAGATGCAACCTTGGTGTTGTCACGTAGTATTGCTGAATTAGGGATCTATCCTGCGGTTGACCCACTTGACTCAACATCACGCCAGCTTGACCCACTTGTTATTGGTGAGGATCACTATAATCTGGCACGTGCAGTACAGGGTGTGTTGCAACGTTATAAGGAATTGCAAGATATTATCGCGATTTTGGGGATGGATGAATTGTCTGATGAAGATAAGCAAGTAGTTGGACGCGCACGTCGTATTCAACGTTTCTTATCGCAACCATTCCATGTAGCGGAAGTCTTTACGGGAGCGCCTGGTAAATATGTATCGCTTGCTGATACACTTTCAGGCTTTAAAGCGATCATTAATGGTGAACATGATGATATGCCAGAAGATGCGTTTTATATGGTAGGTGGTCTTGACGAAGCCATTGAAAAAGCAAATAAAGCGTAATAAGCAGGAGATAGCGTTATGGCTACCATGAAATTAGATGTAGTAAGCGCAGAAGAGGAAGTCTTCTCTGGTACAGTAGAAGAAGTCATAGCTCCTGGAAGTATGGGGGATTTAGGCATTATGCCAAAACATGCCCAGCTTATTACCACGTTAAAAGCGGGTGAGCTTCGTTATATTGAGGATGGTGAAGAAGCATCATTATTCGTTGCAGGTGGTTTGATGGAGGTTCAGCCTCATGTGGTAACTGTGTTAGCTGATACGGTCATTCGTGCTGCTGATCTTGATGAAGCCGCTGCAAAAGAAGCAATACAACGCGCTAAAGATGCACTTGATGGTAAAGATCCTGAAGATCTTGATTATGAAGCGTTACAAGCAGAACTTGATGCAGCAAAAGCGCAGATTGAAATGATTCATCGTATTGGTAAATCATTGCGTTAGTTTGTTTCTATTGTCTTTTTCAATAAAAAAGGCAGCCTTAGAGCTGTCTTTTTCATATGTTGGAATAAATGCCTTATTTTTTGTCTGACACTAAGGTTAAGCCTAAAATAGCCCAACCCTGTACACCATCACGATAGTATTTAATCTTATCAGCAGGGTAGCCAAATTTAAGTAATGCTTTGATGCTTGCAGGAGATTGTCCGCACCACATGCCATTACAGAATAGAACTAGGGTTTTTGCATGGGAGTAATCAAAGACACTTTCTGTTTTTCCCTCTGTAATAGCCTCATCAATATCAACATCATCTTTACCTTTTTTGAGTATGACACCAAAGTCTTTGGTCATTATTTTGGTAATTCCTTCTGTTGTTGCGCCTTTTCTTGGCGTTAATGCATGCCATGAAATATTCACTGCACTCGGAATTGTGCCACGTGCAACCCAATCAGGGGTGCGTGAGTCAATAAGGATAATGGACTTATCACCTTTACTCATTTTATCTAGATAGCTAATGACTTCAAGCTCAGCAATTGTTTCAACGCCTTTTGATACTGTCATTGGTTGAATACAGAAAGGAGGGCAGGCGCGTGATGTTTTAGCAAAATCGGGGATGATCATCGCGTCAGGGTCTTGGTCGCGTTGTATCTTAACGTCTTTGCCGTTGTGTTTAACGGTAATGCTCATTAGTTCTGCAGTAATGCCAACAGGGTCGTCTTCTTCGGCATAGCTTGGCAGACTC
>DRMA01000236.1 GCA_011375245.1 Thiothrix sp.
AGAGCGTCAAACTAGGGAGGCATTCGACGGTGCTATGACTGAAACAACGTAGCCAATAAAGGCTGAGGCTAATCACCTATTTTGTCCGAAGACCTATCTCGAATCTCACGACTCAAGCCCGCTCCTTTAGGGGCGGGTAGTTGACTAGTTTATAGTCAGGCATAAAAAAAGATCCTTGACGGATCTTTTTTAGTTTTAAGCGCTAAACAAAGTGCTTTTTAGGCTAGGCCATTTGTCGTTCTTTTATTTCTTGTGTTGTTTTACAGTCAATACAGTATTCAGCTGTTGGACGTGCTTCTAAACGCTGTAAGCCAATCTCAATGCCGCATGCTTTACAGTAACCGTAATCTTCCGATTTAGTCAAATTAAGTGACTTTTCGATCTTACGAATTAGTAAACGCTCTCTGTCGCGTGTACGTAATTCAAGTGCGAATTCTTCTTCCTGACTTGCTCTATCAGAAGGGTCGGAAAGATTCTTTACCTCATTCTGCATATGGCCGACTGTGCGTCCCATATCCTGCATAAGAGATGTTTTCCATCGTGTTAGTATATCGCGGAAATGCTGAATTTGATTTTCATTCATATATTCTTCGCCTTCTTGAGGAATATAAGGTTCTACGCCTTCCACAGGTAATGCTGATCTTCTTACAATGCTTGTAACATTATCTTTTGTTGTTGTCATTTGTGATGACTCCTTATTGGTTGCCCTTGGTTGTCTTCCTTTTCATTTCTCTGATCGCTTGTTATATCTTGTGTCATGGGTTAATCAGAGGTCACTGCACAAGTTTTAGAATCGTTCGTAGTATATGACTTAAATTAAGATTAGTAAACACATAAATACGATATACGGTTGTATTATAACTAGACATAAAACTTTATTATTGTTATGTAAATGAAAAAGTCTAAAATAACAGTTAGATAGAAATTTTTTCTATTAAAAAAGAGTTGTATTTTTAAATTTAAAGGTTAAGTAAAAAAAGGTTTTTTATAAAAAAAACATATAGATAGCTATAAATATACTTGATGAATAAAAGGTGCTTCGAAATACGGTTAACCATTACAATTACCGTATTATGTGTTAGATACTCCTGAAATAGAGATACGGAAGGTATGTAAACCTAATGTCTGATCAAAATCAGCGGGACAATCATATGGATTATGTTGCTGAAGTCAAGTTGGACGGATAGTTTGTTAGTTTTTTCTACAAAAAAAGTGTGCTGATTAGAGAGTAATTTGTGATGATAGTTCAATTCGGTGCAAGTAAATATACTGATCAACATGGCTTTGCGACTTAGTGTAGTCGAAATTATGATTAAAAATAGAACAATGAACGAGTTAAAAAACACTATAAAAAAAACAATTAAAACAATTGCTTATGTTGCTATTGGAATAAGGGAGCAAAAAAGCAGAAATACGCTATTGACAGTTTTCGTAAGCGACCGTATTATACGCCCACTTCAGCGGGAATAGCTCAGCTGGTAGAGCACAACCTTGCCAAGGTTGGGGTCGCGTGTTCGAATCTCGTTTCCCGCTCCAAATTTAAAAAAGCCTCACTTTTGTTGAGGCTTTCTTATGTTTAGAGTACTAGCACTCGCGTATTGTTTTAAACATCGTTATCATAGCGTCCTTGTTATTATAATCTTGTTTTTTTCATGAATTATGAACTTCACCCCCACTATCAACATTTACGTCCTTTAGTCGATAATATAGAACATTATTTTCAGCAATCCTCTGTTGTTTTGCATCAAGCACGCAATGAGCTTCGGGTGGTTGAGTTTGCTGATGAAGCTTATGTAATCAAGGCATTTAAAATTCCTCATCTTATCAATCGTTTTGCTTATTGCTATTTACGTCACTCAAAAGCAAAGCGCTCTTATGACTACTCACTAAAACTAGGTGCTGAATTATGTCCTGAAGCCGTAGCCTATAGTGAGTCTTATAAAAAAGGGTTACTAGATAAGAGTTATTATATTTCACGTCATTTTCAGTATGATTATACGATTCGCTCGGTTTTGAACCATACTATTGAACATTATGCTGATGTGTTACAACAGTTTGCAGGATTCACTTTTAAGCTACATGAAAAAGATATTTTACATCGTGATTATTCACCAGGCAATGTGCTGGTAAAAGAGCAAGAAGAAGGTGTGTTATTTAAAGTTGTTGATGTAAATCGTATGCAATTTAAAAAATTGACACTAAAAGACCGCTTATTTAATTTTGTGCGTTTGACAGAAGATGATAGGACTTTGCAAATTATTATTTCGCACTATGCAGAATTAATGCAAGCAGACAAAGCGCAACTATTACAGCAAACAATTGCTTATAGAGATCAGTACTTGAATAAGCGGGCGTTAAAAAATAAACTAAGGGGGCGATAGTTTTTTCTCGTTTTCTTACAGAATCACTTAAGGGTGCAAGTTTGACGCAATTTTCTATAGTTGTAACTGAGCATTTGCATGTTATTCGTGCTTTAGATGCTATACACGAGGCTATTCAGTCTGCAAGTGAGACACTTTTAGCTACTTTTCAACAAGGCGGTAAGCTACTTATTTGTGGTAATGGGGGAAGCGCAGCAGATAGTCAACATATTGCCGCTGAGTTTGTGGTTCGCTATCATCAAAATCGTTTAGCTTTGCCCGCCATTGCACTGACAACAGATACCTCTATCTTAACGGCTCATCCCAATGATTTTGATTTTGCTACTTTATTTTCACGTCAAATTGAGGCATTAGGTCAAAAAAACGATTGTTTACTGGCAATTTCAACATCAGGGAACAGCAGCAATATCTTAAATGCCGTTGATATAGCACAGGCTAAAGGGATGACGACTATAGGTATGACAGGGCACGATGGTGGTCAGTTAAAAGAGCGTACAGGACAAACCATCATTGTTCCTAGTGAGGTGACTGCGCGTATTCAAGAAGCGCATATTCTTATTGCGCATTGGTGGTGTCAACGGGCTGATGAAGTCTTTACAAAGGAGGCTAGCTGATGAAAAAAATTAATATCCCTAATTTTGCTGCAGCACATGTGCTTGTTGTCGGTGATGTCATGCTTGATCAGTATTGGTATGGTAATAGCCAAAGAATTTCTCCTGAAGCCCCTGTTCCCATTGTGCATGTTCGAGATAATGAAATGCGTGCAGGAGGAGCAAGTAATGTTGCATTAAATATTACTGCGTTAGGCGGGAAGGTTAGTCTGTTAGGTATGACAGGGGATGATGAGAATGCTTTAAAGTTGGAAGCATTATTGTCAGCTAAAGAAGTTAGCTGTTATTTTCAAAAATGTCCAAATTATGATACATCCGTAAAGCTACGAGTGATTGCACAGCAGCAACAAATGATTCGTTTAGATTTTGAGGATGATTTTAATGCCGAAGATAAAGCGCCATTATTGGATACCTTTGGGGCATTGCTGGATAACGTTGATATTGTTATTTTTTCCGATTATAACAAGGGTACATTGAGTCATGTGCAAGAAATGATTCAGCAAGCACGCAAGCATGGAAAACCAGTGATTGTTGACCCAAAAGGATCTGATTTCGATAAATATCGTGGTGCAAGTTTGCTAACACCCAACCGTTTGGAGTTTGAGACGGTTGTTGGTGAGTGTCCTTCAGATCAAGACTTGGTTACTAAAGGGCAAATGTTATGCAAGGTACTGCAACTTGATGCATTATTAGTAACACGTGGTGAAGAGGGGGTGTCGCTAATTCGCCAGCAGCCAGAGCATTTCCATTTACCCACTTATGCGCGTGAAGTCTTTGATGTAACAGGGGCAGGTGATACGGTTATTGCTACATTAGCTGCTGCGCTTGCCGCTAATGCAGATATTGAAGATGCCGTTGCTTTAGCTAACCTTGCTGCGGGTATTGTTGTACGCAAACTGGGTACTGCAACAACAACACTCGCTGAAATTCATGACGAATTAAAACAGGCTGATGAAATTGGTTATGGTGTGATTACGGAAGATGAATTGGTACAGGTCATTGAAATTTCACATAATCGAGGTGAAAAAGTAATTATGACTAATGGTTGCTTTGATCTTATGCATACAGGGCATATTGATTATCTAGAAAAAGCACGTGCTTTGGGGGATCGTTTAGTGGTTGCGGTTAATTCTGATGCATCAGTAACACAGTTAAAAGGTACTGAGCGACCTATTAATGCGCTTAAACAACGAATGATTTTACTAGCCGCCTTAGAATGTGTTGATTGGGTGTTACCTTTTACAGAAGAAACCCCTGAGCGGCTCTATTGTTGTGTTTTACCTGATGTCATTGTTAAAGGTGGGGACTATTGTCCTGAAGATGTTGTTGGGCGTGATTGTGTGCAGGAAAATGGTGGTAAAGTTGAAATTATAGACTTTGTTGATGGGCATTCAACAACAAGGATGATTAATAAAATAAAAGGGTTAACAACATGATAATTGTGACAGGTGGCGCAGGTTTTATTGGTAGTAATATTGTTAAGGCGTTGAATGATCGTGGTCTTGACGATATTTTAGTGGTTGATAATCTGCAAGATGGCAAAAAAATGTTAAATATTGCTGATCTTGATATTGCTGATTATATGGGAAAAGAAGCCTTTATTGCTGCTGTTGAAGCTGATAATGATTTTGGTGGTGGTGTTCAAGCTATTTTTCATGAAGGAGCGTGTTCTGCAACAACAGAATGGGATGGTCGTTTCATTATGCAGAACAACTATGAGTATTCTAAAGCCTTACTGCATTGGTGTGATCGGCATCAAGCGCAGTATTTATACGCTTCGTCTGCTTCGGTATATGGTGCTGGGAGCGTATTCAAGGAAAAACGGGAAAATGAGCATCCAATCAATATGTATGCTTATTCAAAATTCCAATTTGATCAATATGTGAGACGTTTTTTATCACAAACTTCGGTACAGGCTCGCAGCCAAGTGGTTGGTTTTCGTTATTTTAATGTTTATGGTCCACGTGAACAGCATAAAGGTTCGATGTCGAGTACTGCATTTCATTTTCATAACCAGATTAATGAAAGTGGTGTTGCTAAACTATTTGCAGGAACGGATGGTTATGAGAATGGTGAGCAACGGCGTGATTTTGTTTATATTGATGATGTTGTCGATGTAAATCTATGGTTTTTAGATAACCCAAAACTATCAGGAACGTTTAATCTAGGAACAGGGCATTCACAATCGTTTAATGATATGGCAAACGCAGTGGTGAAGTGGCATGGTAAAGGTGAATTGTCGTATATACCTTTTCCTGAGCATCTAAAGGGGGCATATCAAAGTTTTACTGAAGCAGATATTGGAGCATTACGTGAAGTAGGTTACAAAAAAGATTTTAGGGACGTTGAGGCGGGGGTTAAGTGCTATTTAGATTGGCTGGTGTCTCGTTAGGAAAATAGTTATCCAAGAATAGGGCTTAAGTCATATTCTTGGATAAATCCCATGAGCTTTTGCAAGCTCGCCCCTTTAGGGGGGAGTAGTTGACCCATCTTGAGGCTGTTTTTAGTCTGTACGACTTGTTACTTCGAGTAAATGGTAGCCAAACTGCGTTTTTACGGGACCCTGTACTTCATTAATTGGTGCGCTAAAAACAACTTGATCAAATTCTGGCACCATTTGACCTGGGCCAAAGCTGCCAAGGTCACCACCTTGAGCGCCTGATGGGCAGCTTGAGTTTTCTTTTGCTATTTTGTCAAATTCTGCACCTGCTAAAATCTGTTCTTTTAGCTCAATGCATTTTGTTTCACTATCAACTAATAGGTGACGTGCAGTTGCTTGTGTCATAACCGTATTCCATATGTTTATATGTTAGAAGAAAGGCGCGAATTATACAGTATTCACTGAGTAGCGACACTCTTTCTGTACTAGCATTTTCTATAGCGTAGTTTAGTCACAAAGCCTTGTCGTGCGTCGATTGTTGATGATGCTGTGGTGTTTGGTTTTAATAGTAATGAGCTATTGATACGCACATGCGTTTCACTACCACAGCCTGACCACACATTAGCAAATTCACTTAAAGGGTCATGTAAGTTATAAGGCTGATCATTGGGTCCTTTAAAGTTAGTATGAAAGCGTGATCCCCGTTGCCCTGCAAATGAATAAACATTGGTAAAGCTTGCTTCTGCTCCTGTTGGTAATGTGAGCTTTCCTGTGTAGTTGGTATCAATTAAGGAAACGCTCCAGCCCTTTTTTACCTGTATTGGAATGAGAATATTGCATTTTTTACGCAGGCTTTTTTTACTTTTTCCTGAAGATTGAGCTATATAGTTCTTAAAGGTCACGCTGATCATATCTTTAGTATCATTAATGCTTATTGAAACCGACTTTTTAGGGCAAGCAGAGCCTGAGTATGAAGAAGTACCGAGATCTGTTTTATTGGCACTGTCTACTACTGCATTAGTCTGTGTCATTGTAAGCAAGTTAAGAGTGATGAGTAGAATAGTTCTTGTTATGGCTCTTTTCATGGCATTATCCTCCAAATTAGATAGGATTTAAAAAATGTCTGCTATTGCAGGTGTTTTGCTTGATGGGAGCTAGCGATTATTTTTATTAAAATAGTTATTTTAGAGATGTTATTTTTTTATAGTGTTTGTAAGATGCTTATTTTTAGCTTTATTTTGCACATTGCTATCTCAGACTATGC
>DRMA01000237.1 GCA_011375245.1 Thiothrix sp.
GCGAAACATTGCGATAACCATTAGGTAATAGCTTACCTCGTCGCCCTCTTTCACCTTTGTATTCATCAAGTTCGGCTTTTTGGATCACTTTATGTTTACGACCTGCATGAACAATCAACGCTGCGCCTTCTGCTAAAACGGTAATATGTACAAGGTTTTCTTCACCCTCTTTCAGTTTTTTGGCTGGAATATTGATGATTTTATTGCCCTTACCTTTTACCAACTGGGGACATTTTTCTGCGGAAATAATCAACAAATAGCCTGCTGAGGTAACAGCTACTATCCATGTTTTTTCTTTCAGTAATAATGGAACAGGAGGCAATATAACCGCTCCTTTAGGAACTGTTAAAGTGGCTTTCCCTGCTTTAGTGCGTGACTGCATATTGCTTGCTTGGCAAATAAAGCCATAGCCATGTGTGGTGCTTAATAGGTAAGTCTCATCACCTTTACCCATAAGTAATGCGAGAAACTTAGCATTTTTCGGTGAATTGAAACGACCTGTCACGGGTTCGCCCTGCCCTCTTGCTGAAGGGAGACTATGTGCTAAAAGTGAATACGTTCTTCCCGTGCTATCAAGCAAAATGACCGTTTGATTAGAACGCCCTCTGGCTGAAACTAAGTATTTATCGCCCTGCTTATAATTGATTGCTGTAGGATCTATTTCATGACCCTTTCCCGCTCTAATCCATCCCATTTTGGATAAAATAACCGTTACAGGCTCTGCAGGTACCAGTGATGTTTCATCGAGTATTTGTGATGCTTCACGCTCTACCAGTGGAGAACGACGATCACTACCATGTTGTTTGGCATCAGCACGTAATTCTTTAGCAATTAAGGCCGTTAGTTTTTTAGGTGACTCCAATAAGCCTTGTAGGTAATCACGTTCTTCTATCAATTCATCTTGTTCACCACGAATACTCATCTCCTCAAGTTTGGCAAGATGCCTTAATTTAAGATCAAGAATAGCCTCTGCTTGAGCATCCGATAAGGCAAAACGCTCAATCAGAATAGGCTTTGGCTCGTCATTTTGACGAATAATAGCAATCACTTCATCAATATTAAGAAAAGCAATTAACAAACCTTCTAAAATATGCAGACGTTTTAATACTTTATCTAAACGCCATTCTAGACGACGGGTAACCGTACTACGCCGAAATTCAAGCCATTCCAATAAAATGGTTTTTAGGTTTTTAACCTTTGGGCTACCATCCGTGCCAATCATATTAAGATTAACCCGATAGCTTTTTTCTAAATCCGTACTGGCAAACAAATGCGACATAAGTTGCTGACAGTCAACACGGTTAGAACGCGGAGTAATCACCAAACGTGTTAGATATTCATGATCAGATTCATCACGTAAATCCTCGACCATTGGCAATTTTTTTGCTCGCATTTGTTGCGCAATTTGATCTAATATTTTGCTACCTGAAACTTGGAAAGGTAGCGCAGTGATAATAATATCAAGCCCTTCTTTTTGCCATTTTGCCCGCATTTTAACAGTTCCTAGCCCTTTTTCATACATGGCAAGCAAGTCTTTCTGCGGTGAAATAATTTCTGCATCAGTAGGATAATCAGGTGCGGGAATAAACTGATAGATTTTCTCTAAATCAATATTTGGTTTTTTCAGCAACGCCAAGCAAGCCCGTACCACCTCACGTAGATTATGGGGTGGAATATCAGTTGCCATACCCACTGCAATACCTGAACCACCATTTAGTAATATATTTGGTAAACGTGCTGGCAACACTTTTGGTTCTTGTAACGTACCATCAAAGTTTGCTGTCCAATCAACGGTGCCTTGACCTAATTCCTGCAAAAGTACTTTGGCATAAGCCGTTAAACGTGATTCAGTATAACGCATAGCAGCAAACGACTTAGGATCATCTTGTGACCCCCAGTTGCCTTGCCCATCAACTAAAGGATGTCGATAAGAAAAAGGCTGTGCCATTAATACCATTGCTTCATAACAAGCACTATCACCATGCGGATGAAACTTACCTAACACATCCCCCACGGTACGCGCCGATTTTTTATGCTTAGACGCAGCGGATAAACCCAGCTCAGACATAGCATAAATAATACGCCGCTGTACGGGTTTAAGACCATCGCCAAGAGTAGGCAAAGCACGATCTAAAATAACATACATAGAGTAGTCTAAATATGCTTTTTCAGTATATTTTTCTAGGGAAAGTTGTTCAACGCCGTCGTAATTTATTGCCATAATCGTGGGATGGGTTCTGTGAGTTTTTAGTTATTAGGATATTAATGGGCATCTTTCATCGTTTAGTTAACAATTCAGCCTACTAGGATTCGCCCTTCAATCTCACTAAACTCGCTACGCTCAAACAACGTTCGGTTTCAGTACGATTCCTAGCAGGCTTCAAACTGTAAACTACTTTTGACAACATATGAAAGATGCCCATTAATGCATGATATTAGTGCATAAGGGAAAACATTTTATTACGGTATTGCTTAATCAGCGGATGACCTGCTTCTAATAAGTCAAAGACACTCAATAAGCCTTTTCTACCTGCTTGATCTTTATAACTATCATCTTTTTTCATCAACTGAAAAAATAATGCCATACTTTGTTCATACTGCTCATCAGCAAGTTCTGCATTAGCTAACATGAGTATCGTTTCTAGATCATCAGGGCTTTTTGTTAATCGCTGCCTTAATGTTGCACTATCTACACCATCGGCAGCCTGTTGTTTTAAGTGTAACATTTTTGCTTTAACAATAAGGGCTTTGGCTTGTTCATACTGCTGTATATCTTCAGGTAATGCGTTTAATAAGGTATCCGCTTCAGTCATTTTGCCACTACTGAGAAGCATGCTCACCAGATCTAAGCTTGCTTCATAATAATCAGGATCATCAGCAAGGACTTCCGTTAATAATACTTCCGCTTGTTCTACTTCACCTGCATCAAATAATGCAAGTGCCTGTTCATGTTTTATCGCACCTTCACGCACACGATGCTTATTAATCATCTCACGAATCGTTGTTTCGGGCTGCACCCCCATAAATTCATCAACCACTTCGCCATTTTTAAACAGTTTAACGGTGGGCAAGCTGCGAATACTGTACTGTGTTGCTAATTCACCTTGTTCATCAGTATTGACCTTAACGAGGTGAACAGCTCCTTGATAGCTCTCAACCAATTGAGTAAGAATAGGCATAAGCATTTTGCAAGGTTGACACCAATCCGCCCAGAAATCGACGATAACAGGTGTTTCATACGATTGCTCTAACACACATGCTGCAAATGTTTCAGCCGTTGCATGGCTTATATAAGATAACTCAGACATAACAATAAAAATCTCATGAAAAATATGCGCCCGATAATAGCGTTTCAGTCACGAAAATCCCACACCTAAATAGAAGCACTGACCACTTCATTGTACCAAGTAACGATAGGCGGTATTATCCCAGCCTTATTTTATACTGCGGAGGTAATAACAATGGGATTTTTAGCGGATAAACGTATTATGGTGGTTGGCATTGCAAGCAACCGTTCAATTGCCTATGGTATTGCTAAGGCCATGCATCGTGAAGGTGCTGAACTAGCGTTCACTTATCAAAATGATCGTTTGAAAAAGCGTGTTGACAAGATAGCTGCTGAATTAGGTTCATCCATTGTTATTCCTTGTGATGTTGCCAGTGATGAGAATATTGATGCAACCATTAATGAATTAAAAACCCATTGGGACTCAATGGATGGCATAGTTCATGCGGTTGCATTTGCACCGAAAGAACAGCTTGAAGGTAGTATTGTTGATAATACGACGCGTGAAGGCTCAATGATCGCCCATGATATTAGTGCGTATAGTTTTCTTGCTCTCGCACGTTATGCACGCCCAATGTTAAATAAGAACAGTGCCTTACTTACCTTGAGTTATCTGGGGGCTGCCGCAGCCGTACCGAATTACAATATTATGGGGATGGCAAAAGCCAGTCTTGAAGCAGCGGTACGTTTAATGGCTTCTGATCTCGGGCCTCAAGGGATTCGTGTCAATGCTATTTCAGCAGGACCTATTCGTACACTAGCTGCAGCAGGTATTGGTGATTTTCGTAAAATGCTGGATCATGTTGCAGCCAATGCGCCCTTACGTCGTAATGTGTCCATTGATGATGTGGGTAATGCCGCAGCTTTCTTGTGTTCTGATCTTGCAAGCGGAATTACAGGAGAGATAACCTATGTGGATTCAGGTTATAGCACAGTGGGAATGTCGGGTTATGATGCGGAGTAACCTATAAAAACGAACTCAGCCAGCCATGTGGATTATTTCCCCCCCCCACATGAATGGCTACTAATCGATTAGTACAATTCCCATTACAAGGATGGTTTGGTTACGGCTTCTTCTTTAGGCTGCTTAATAATCCCTAAAAACAATTCGTTACCACATACTTTTTGCAACTCACCATCACCATGTAAAACAGTGTTATTACTTATTAATAGTGTTTTATTATCCTCAATAAGCTGTTTTACTGTATCCATTTTTTCCGAAGCACAATAAGCCTTCATTAAATTAATGATCACATTAAATTGCTTAGGATTTATAGCTTGCGCTTTTTTTAATGCAATAATCGC
>DRMA01000238.1 GCA_011375245.1 Thiothrix sp.
CTGATCAAATACGGCACAGGAAAAATCCATTCGTTCCTTAATATTGACTGAGACGGCTGTTTTTTCCAAAACGCTGCCCATTTGTTCAGCGATAGACATAAACAAGTTGTTGAATATTTCGAGTAAAGCAGGATCTGCTTTTGCTGCGGGGTTTATGGCATATTGTTGCGTTTTAAGTGTTTGTTCAGTTTGTTTTTGGTCACGTGTTAAGACGATATTGTTCTGTGCTGTTACTCTGGCTTGCCATGTAGGTTCAATAACAAAGGTTGCTGTTGTTTCTACAATAACAGCAGGACCTTGAATGACCGTATTCTGCTGAAGTGTATCGCGCAGATAAAAAGGCACTGTTCGCCACTGACCTTGGCTATAAACGGCTTCATGACTGTTGGGGGGTGGTGGTGTAATTGTCGTGATATTGCTTGCTGTATTTGCAGTTTGTTGTGCTTGGAGCGTTTTGTTATAGGTGTTTTTCACTAAGCCATCAACTTGCATACTAGCAATAACAATGGTTTTTTCGGGAGAATGAAAGCCATAATGTTGTTGATGCAGGGTGGTAAAGTCATTCTGTAGTGTTTCAATCGTACTCTGGTTATTTAGACTAATTTTTAGTGTGCTATCCGCGTCTTGATAACGACAGAGCAAGGTACAGTATTGTTCATCAATATACTGCAGTCCCTGCTGTTGTAATTCATCCTGTACATATTGGTTTAAGGTTTGCTGAGCGCGTACTAAGGCAGGCATTGATGTTGTTGTTAATGGAAGATCAATGCTTTGTGTACGGCTTTTTTTATGGTCTGCCAACCCCATACCATAGGCTGATAAAATTCCCGAATATTGATGGAAAAAAATACGGTTTATGCCTAATGCATCGGCGACTAAGCAGGCGTGTTGTCCACCTGCACCACCAAAACAAGCGAGAGTGTATTGCGTAACATCATAGCCACGTTGTACCGAAATTTTTTTAATGGAATTAGCCATATTCTCTACAGCAATAGCCAGAAATCCTGTAGCTATTGTTTCTGCTGAGTGTGTTGTATGTGTTGATTGTTTAGTGAATTGGGAAAACTTGCGTTGCACGATAGCAGTATCTAAGGAGGAGTCAGCCTGTTCACCAAAAATAGCAGGAAAGTAATGTGGCTGGAGTTTTCCTAATAAAATATTGCAATCAGTAATGGTGAGTTCACCCCCTGCGCCATAAGCTGCAGGGCCTGGGGTAGAGCCAGCAGAATCAGGGCCAACGCTAAAACGTTCTTGGTCAAAATGCAGTAGCGAACCGCCTCCAGCAGCAATTGTATGAATGTGTAACATGGGCGCACAGACACGCATTCCAGCAATTTGTGCTTCCGTGGTGGTTTCATATTCGCCATTATAGTGACAAACATCAGTTGATGTGCCACCCATATCAAAGCCAATCACTTGCTTAAAGCCTTCTGCTTCAGCAGTGCGTACCATACCCACAATTCCTCCCGCAGGTCCTGATAAAATTGCATCTTTTCCCTGAAAGCAGGAGGCTTCGGTTAAGCCACCATTTGACTGCATAAATAATAAGGGGGTATTTGGTAGCTGTCGTGAGATTTGCTGTGTATAACGCTGTAAAATAGGCGAAAGATAGGCATCAACAACGGTAGTATCGCCACGACTGACAAAACGAATGACAGGATTACTTTGGTGGCTGGTTGATATTTGGCTAAAACCAATATTTTTTGCGATTTCAGCCACTATTTGCTCGTGTTGTGGATAACGATAGCCATGCATAAATACAATAGCAACGGCATGTAAACCCTGTTGCCATGCGGCTTTTAATGCTTTATGTACTGCGTTTTTATCAATAGGGCTTAGTACTTTACCATTGGCTTGTAGGCGCTCATCAATTTCAATCACATCACGATATAACATGGTGGGTAATTCAATATCGAGGGCAAATAAATCAGGTCGTTGTTGATAACCAATGCGTAATGCATCAGCAAAACCTTTGGTAGTGACCAATAATAACGGTTCACCTTTATGTTCAAGCAGTGCATTAGTTGCCACCGTTGTTCCCATGCGCACAGCTTCAATGTGTTGTGTGGGGAGAGAGTCAGTGGTTGGAATTCCCATTAAGCAATGAATACCATGAATCGCAGCATCTTGGTAGTGGTTGGGATTATCAGAGAGTAGCTTATGGGTGGTAATCCTTCCTGTGGGATCACGAGCAATTATGTCAGTAAAAGTACCGCCGCGATCAATCCAAAACTGCCATTTTTGGGTCATGTTGTTGAGTGCTTAGGTTTTTTATTACGCAATATATTAATTAATTCGAGCATGACTACAACACCATACCCTGAATATACGATAACTAAAGGCATAAAAGTCATACGTCCACGGCTATAATTTAAGCCATGTTGCCCTAGTGATAAGACAATATAATATAAAATAGTAAATAAAATAAATACTTGTAGTACTGCTTGTTGTGGTGCGCGTTTGAGCGCTAATATAAATCCTACGATAGCAAAAAAATAAACAGCTAATAATTGCAGTTTGACGAGTAAATCTAATGATGAAAACCACCAATGTCGAGCAAGCATTGCCTCTCTTTGTTGTTCTGAGGACTCTGTAGAGACTTGATCATTGAGTAGCGTAGAAAGATTAGGCATACCCGACTCAAAAAGCATTGAGTAAATACCCTCTTTTCCTTTAATAAGATCCCAAAATATATCTAGGTTGGATAGTATAATTTTTATTGCTAAGGCTTTTTCTTGTTCTAAACGCTCTGCTAAGGTGGAGTAATTGAGTTGGTCGCGTAGCATCTTTTTTACATCATAGATGCTATCAATATTTTCTTTTTCTTGAATAATATGTCCTGCACGATAAATAAGTAAGTTACTACTTGGATTATCAGTATAAACATAAGCACCATAGGTGAGACCATTGCGTATTGTCCATGACCCCATCAACAACGCAAATGGAAGGATGACTAATAGGGAGGAATTTACGACCATTTTCCAGCTAAACGCTTGCATGCGTTTGGCAAATACAAGCTTGACCAAAATAATACCGATTACCACGATGAAGCATAAGAAAGTGGTGATTGTTTTAATCAAGGTTGCAACTGCAATTGCTAACCCTAATAGCAATGCCCATTTTTTATAATCAACGTGGGTACTATTGAGTAGCTTTACCCCTGCATACACAATGGATACCGATAAGAGTCCAAACGGAATTTCAGTCGCGAGGAATAGCGAGTAATACAACTGCGTCGGTGAAAACACCATAAATATTACGGCAAAGAGACCTGCTAAGGGGGACCATAACAAGGCGGCAAGCTTGTAAACCATGAGTATGGTTAATAACCCAATCAGTATTTGTACAATAAACAGGGCATAGCGATTTTGTCCCCCCATGATTTTGTAGACACCTGCAATCAAGAGTTGATAACCTGGTCCTTGGCGTAAATCATTGGTATCTTTGTCTTTAGATATGACAAGAGAGCCCGTATTAACAAGAGCAATAGCAGGAGTTTCATAGCGGCTTATATCTTTATTGACGAGGCGGCTAGGATCGATGTTATTAGCGTAGTTTAAGATAAATAGCCGACTGAAGAAGGTGAATAATAATAATAGTCCTAAAATGACATAGATTGTGGTATTGGTGTTTTTTTTCTGGGTTAAAGACATGTAGCCCTCGCGTTGTAGAGAAAATATTGATGTGACATTCTATGTATCTAGGGGTAAAACGTTAAGATGTGCAATTGTAAAGCATTTTTCTATACATGGCGAAGGTATTTGTGGGGTTGAGTTTGCTTGTTGTGATGGGGAGAAGATAATGGTTTTTGTCGGCTATTACTGATGATAATGAGAGCCGACAAAAAGAAAAAAGCAAGATTTAACGTACCATCAATTGTTTTGACTACAACATACTGACTGGCTCTTTTTAAGCGAGAGTGGTGCTGCAATCAAGGCAAGTAGTAACGATGCAATAGCGAAACCACCTGAAAGCTGTGGGTACGCAGCAGTGGCATTGCTAAGCACAACAATTAATGCACAAGATGCGGATCCGAATGATAAACTGGTTACCCAGTTAAAGGATGATTTATTCATGATTTAGCCCCGTTTATGAATAGTGAAGATATTATTTAGTGAGTTGATGGGTTAAGCATTAATTTTATCTGACTATATTGACTGTATAGTTAGTATAAAATTCCCCTGCTTGCTTTTAAATATAGCAGTAAGACATCATTGCTATATGAATAAGTAACATATCTAATTGTTGATAGATGGCTTTCAGCCTACGTTATTGTTGCTTTTTGTTCTATATTCCTCTATAGATAGTTTTATAAGCATTCCCATCAAGTTGTCGCTATGAAGATGTATTATGATGATGTCTTCATCTTGTCAATGAACGTTCATGTTATTGCGTATACTAAATAATAGATGACACAATGGCATGACTAACGAGGTTTGTTCCATAAGCCTTTCTAATCAAATTGATTGATTATTATCTTACTTTACCTAATAACAACTAGCAGAAATAAACCAATATGACTCAAACGACAACAGCAACGCCAGATTCGCACCCAGCCTTTGTATGGAAACGAACCGAAGTTATTGATAGCCTGAATGTCTCCATTGAAGAATATGAACATGTGAAAACAGGGGCTGTGCATTATCACCTCAATACCGATAATGATGAAAATGTGTTTTTAGTTGGCTTAAGAACAGTGCCAACCGATAGTACGGGTGTTGCACATATGCTTGAGCATACCGCTTTATGTGGTTCAAAAAATTACCCTGTGCGTGATCCGTTTTTTATGATGACGCGGCGTTCGTTAAATACCTTTATGAATGCGTTTACCAGTAGTGATTGGACGGCTTACCCGTTTGCCAGTAAAAATAAGAAAGATTTTAATAATTTGCTGGATGTTTATCTGGATGCAGTGTTTTTCTCTCGGCTGGATAAAATGGATTTCTTGCAAGAAGGCTGGCGAATTGAGTTTGAGGAGGCGAATAACCCCAAATCCGATCTAGTGTATAAAGGTGTGGTGTTTAACGAAATGAAAGGGGCAATGAGCGCGCCTACTAGTGTATTATGGCAGGAACTCACCAAGCATTTATTTCCGACAACGACTTATCATTATAATAGTGGTGGTGAGCCAGAAAATATTCCTGATTTGAGTTATGAGGAACTAAAAGCGTTCTATAAGACCCATTATCATCCATCGAATGCAGTGTTTATGACCTATGGTAATATTAGTGCTGTAGAGCATCAAGGACGCTTTGAAGACCAAGCTTTAAGCCAGTTTGAAAAGCAAGATACCTTTATTGAAGTTGATGATGAACAACGTTATAGCGCACCACAGACATTTGAAGCAACCTATGCTTTAGATAAGGCAGAGCAGGGTGACCGTACCCACATTGTGATGGGATGGTTACTTGGTAGGAGTATTGATACGATGGAAGCATTGCGTGTCAATCTAATGACGGCTGTATTGTTAGATAATAGCGCGTCGCCATTACGCCATGCACTTGAAACGACCAGTTTAGGCAGTGCACCATCGCCTATGTGTGGTACTGAAGATTCAAACCGTGAAATGACCTTTATGGCAGGTATTGAAGGTACAAAACCTGAAAATGCAGATGCGCTGCAAGCCTTAATTATTGGTGTGTTAGAGGATGTTGCTAAAAACGGTGTGGCACAAGATAAAATAGATGCGGTGTTGCATCAATTGGAACTCAATCAACGTGAAGTTGGTGGTAGTGGTTATCCGTTTGGTTTGCAATTGATTTTAGGTGGTTTATCAACTGCAATGCATCGTGGTGATGTAATGGCAACACTGAATCTTGATGCTGTATTGGAACAATTGCGTGAAGAGGCAAGCCAGCCTAATTTTATCCAAAATATGATACAGAAAAACCTGTTGGATAATCCACATCGTATTCGTTTGGTATTGAAACCTGATGTCACCTTAGCTGAGCAAAAAGAGAATAAAGAAAAGGCACGTTTAGCGGCGATAAAAGCTGCAATGAACGATGCTGATAAACAGCAAGTGATTGATTTAGCTGTACAGTTAGAAAAACGTCAGTTAGAAGTCGATGATGCAGAAATTTTACCGAAAGTGACTAAAGACGATGTCCCCGTTGATATTCATGTTGCAAGTAGTACGCAAGATAAAGTGGGTGAAGCTGATCTAACCTGTTTTGCACAAGGTACCAATGGTTTAGTTTATCAGAAAATAGTTGCTGATATACCTGAGCTGGATGATGACAGTTTGACAATTATGCCGCAGTATTTGAGCTGTTTGACTGAGTTAGGTGTGGGTGAAAAAAGTTATATGGAAACGCAGGGCTGGCAGGATGCCGTTAGTGGTGGTGTTTCAGTCAGTACGATGATTCGTGCTGATAAGGATGATGCTCATTCTGTGCG
This sequence comes from Thiothrix sp., assembly GCA_011375245.1. Lineage (GTDB taxonomy): Bacteria > Pseudomonadota > Gammaproteobacteria > Thiotrichales > Thiotrichaceae > HyVt-477. The sequence goes on from DRMA01000238.1 coordinate 6,400, forward strand.
TGGTAAATATATTATGTCAGGTAAGGCTTTGGTGCGTAATCATGGCGAGTTAACCAACTTATTACAGCATACCTTGAATGAAGCACATTTTGATGAACATGCACGTATTCGTGAGTTGATTAGTCAAAGCCGTATACGCAGCGAACATAGTGTAACGGGGAGTGGGCATGTCTTAGCCATGCAAGCAGCAGCGAGTGGTATGTCAGCGAATGCTAAACTATCACATCGTTTGTATGGTCTAGAAGGTATCCGCCGCATTAAAGCTTTGGATGATCGTCTTGATGATGAAAAGCAGCTTGCAGCAGTTGCTGAACAAATGCAAGACCTGCACCAACAGTTGTCACAAGGTAAAAAAGAATTTGTCTTGGTAGCAGAAGCAGAGCAGTTACCTAGTTTGAAGAACGATTTAGTACAATATTGGGGCAAGGATAACGTTAATAATATAGGATCATGTTTTAGTCTTGATAAAATAACTAAGCAAGTTAATCAGTGTTGGATGACAAATACGCAAGTTAACTTTTGTGCAAAAGCGTATCCAGCTGTTTCATCAGCACATAAAGATGCTGCTGCGCTGAATGTACTGGCGGGTTTTTTACGTAATTCATATTTACATACGGCGATTCGCGAACAAGGCGGTGCATATGGTGGGGGAGCAGCGTTTGATAGTGATAATGCTTGCTTCCGCTTTTATTCATACCGTGATCCACGTTTTACTGAAACTCTGGATGATTTTGATAAATCGCTTGAGTGGTTACAAGCACATCCACATGAATATCAGCCTTTAGAAGAAGCTATTTTAGGTGTGATTAGTAGTATTGATAAGCCAAGTTCACCTGCTGGAGAAGCAAGCAAGGCGTATTTTAGTGCCTTATTTGGCCGTGATGCAGATTACCGTCGCAATTATCGAGCACGTATTTTGGCGGTAACATTGGAAGATTTAAAACGTGTTGGTAATGACTGGTTACAGCCCGCACTTGCAAGTACGGCAGTAGTTAGTCATACAGGCAATCAGCAGCAAGCTGATAAACTAGGCTTGGAAATATTCCAGCTATAGTAATGATAACAAAATAATGAAAGAATGATGAACAAATGACTACAAGGGGAACAGTGTTATGTTGATATTGAACGGAACGAAAGCATTTGCAGTATTGATGCAGGATTTATTAGTAGATCCTCCATCGAAATTGATTAAGGATGATGTTGTAACGAATATGCAGTGGGTATTACATGTTGTAAAGCTACTGGATAAAAACTGTGTGGTTGCAATGGAAGTGAATACACGTTACAGCATGATTTTTACTGATATATCAGAGGTTGATTCTGAACTGTTTGTAAAACGTTTTATTGTTCGTCTTGTGACTGAAATGTGCATTATGTTTGATTTGTCATTTGAGAATATTCAGTCATATGTGGATGACTTTGTGGAGCAACATCCACAAGTATTACTGTGTCAACGCGGTGATCGTAGCGTACAGAGTCATATTAACGATGTGGTTTGGCATTTGAGTACTCAAGTTGAGAAAACAGGTAAGTTACCCACGGATATTAATGAACTGATTAATTTAGGTGTATTTGTAAATCAATTATTGCGTACAACGAAACAGATAAAGGACTATTTTTATCCCTATGAAATGATGCGTAATCAATGGGAAGCCGCTTTTCCAACCTTTGTGGTAGAGAAGAAAGAACCTGATTTTGATGTAGAGGCGTTTATGGCTGAGCGAGAGGGACAGATCGTTTCAGTGATGTCTTATAACAAGACAACATTGCATTGAGTTGAGTTGAATATTGAGTTTTTTGATGACAAAAAACCGTTATTGCTCTCCATTGTTGAGGTGTTGGAGATCGGGGTGGCTAGTTTCTGGCCATGCATTTATTACTGCGTTAACTAAGGTTGCTAGCGGAATAGCAAAGAATACTCCCCATAATCCCCAAAGTCCGCCAAAAATAAGCACAGCAGCAATAATTGCTGCTGGGTGTAAGTTTACCATTTCTGAAAATAATAAGGGCACAAGCAAGTTGCCATCTAGAAATTGGATAACCGCATAAGCACTAAGTACATAAATTAACTCAGAGCCATACCCCCACTGAAAATAGCCGACGACTAAAATAGGCAGTGTAACAACGGCTGCACCCACATAAGGGATTAATACTGAAATACCGACCATAAATGAAAGCAGCATGGCATAGTCTAGTCCTAGCCAAAGAAAAGTTGCTAGACTAATAGCCCAAATAATGAGTATTTCGACTAATTTACCGCGCATATAGCCTGCAATTTTCTGATTAACTTCAGTCCATACAATCGTAACCAGACCACTATCATAGGGTAAAAAACGTTTTGCCCATGTTAGCATTTTGTTTTTATCCATCAAAAAGAAAAAGACTAAGAGTGGCACCATAATTAAATAAACCATAAAAGACAATAAATCAGCAACAGAAGAAAGTGAAAAGCTTACGACATGTTGAGAAAATATAGCCGTTTGTGCTTGAATATTACGAATAAGATCTAGAATTTGTTCTTGTGAAATAATGTGTGGGTATTTGCTTGGTAATTGCATTAACAGAGTTTGCCCTTGTGCCATCATTTTCGGGATGAGTACAACCAATTGTGTAGCTTGACGAATCATCAATGGAGCAAGCCAAAAAATTGCCCCTGTTAGCAGTAAGATAAAAAGACTAAAAACGAGTCCAGAGCCAATAAGACGCGGAATTTTAAATTTAATGAGTGCAGCAACACTGCCATCTAAAATATAGGCAATAATAAGAGCGGCAAATAAGGGGGTTAAAATATCGCCAATAAAATAAACGATAGCAATACCTACAAAAAGTAGGAACGCTAAAATGACCACTTGAGGGTCAGAGAAGTTACGATTAAACCAGCCGTTGAGTAATTTTATCATTGTTTTTGTTTGTAATTATTCATTGAGTTTTTAGTCATTTATGTATCGTTTCGTTTAATGCTAAAAAAATTTTAAAGCTTTTCAGCATGTAATGATTATAAAGGATAAAGCGCTATCTATACCAGTAACAATCAAATGCAAAATCTATGAAAGTGATTTATTGATTGATAGTTTTCTATTGTTTATTTCTTTTATAAGGTTAAAACCACCGTCTTTTAGACGGTCAGCTTTAGCTACGAAATTAAGTGGTTGTTTTTACGCTAGATAAAAGTAATCTAGCCCAGAACAACCCAACTGGTTGATTCCCTTCGCCAATGTTGTTAATGCTTTTTCGTCTTAGTACACCGACCTGTTGGGGTCTTTTA
>DRMA01000239.1 GCA_011375245.1 Thiothrix sp.
ATCCTAACTTAACTCTATATAACGTTAATTCGTTCTATCTTGTTTCATTAGAAGTTTGCTTCTTGGTCTTAAACCAAGCTACAAACCCCCTCATAAACTTATTCATCTTTGTCTTTTTAAAGTCTCACAAATGCTTGATTTGTGTATCAACTTGGCTTGCTGTGTTAGCTATGTGCCGCGTTGGTGGAGCGCATTATAGGCAGTTTAATTTTATCGTCAACCCCTTTTTTAAATTATTTACTAATTAAATCCTTTTTTTTTCATCATAAACCAAACGGCATACGCTAAGTCATTATTCTAGCAGGTAATAATTAACCACCTCCTAGAATAATTATATTTAATGTTTATTTATTATCAGCCATTAAAGCCTTGCGCTAGAGCACGTAAAATCTTCGTTGCCTTCTTTGCTTCAAGTGGCTTACCATTAACATCTAATAAGCGCATAGCACTAACCTTTCCAATTTTGACAATATGCAGAATTTGCTTACTCCCTTTTTTAATCACCGCTTTTTTGCCTTTGCGTCCCGTATACTGAATGGCATACAGCCCATTTTTGGCATTTTTACCATCAATATTAAATCCCGTCCTTTTCAAGACAGATGCTGTCTGCACCCATGCCTTACTAAAACTTTTACGTACACCTAAAGCTGGCTGCCCATCATTCGTTGTTGATAGAAAAGCAAGCTTAGCCGCAACTTTAGGTTTCACAACAGATTTAGCGACAGCAGGCTTTTCAAGAGGTATTGCGCTAGAAGTCTTTACCTGAGCTGTTCGTATAGGGCGAGGTTTTGGTATAGAACGAACCAATTTCTTTTTAGGCAAATTAACAACATTAGCGCCTAAAGTCCCTGCTGTACTTAACGCTACACTTTTATTTAATGTTGGTTGAAGACGCGCTGACCCCGCTAATGCTGTAGGTGTTGATAGTTGAGGCGAAGATGAAGCACTGACAACCTTCGGTTTAGGCTTAGCTTGCCTAACAGGTTGTGGCTTCGGTTTCGGCCTAGCTGCAACCGCTGCTGCTTTTGTTTTCTTTGCATGAGTTTGCAAATATGCCTGCAACTGATTGAGCATTTCTGCTGATGCTTCAAGACGCGCAGGACGCATCTCCCACTTACTACCAAAATCAGTTACTATTTTTTCCGCGCCACGATGTGTCACATAAATATTCGTTTTATTGGCTACACGCTCAAAGCGTAATGTATAGCGATCACGGATACCTGAATCCGTCGCATTTTTCAAAATACTGCCCAGTGCTTTTTGTATCATCCCTTGTGGTAAATGACCACGTGTTTCGATCCAATCAGTTTCCATGATACCAATTTGCGGCTCACTGCGTTTCAGCTTAACATCTTTGCTACTCCAAAATCCTTGCACTTTTTGCCACAATGCATTAGCAGACATCACCACTTCCAAGTGACGACTAGCCCCCTGTCTTTTTATTTGCATATCAACGCTTTCAGGTAATACCATCCCGCTACCACCCGCCGTAGTTTGCGTACTAGGCAATCCATTTACATCATTAACAGTAAATGTTGAATCGTATTTTGGGGAGGTTAAATCAGGAGGTAAGTCCAGCGCTTGTACCGAACCACTACGTTCATATTCACCTTCTTTACCATTATCAAACAGTTTATTAACTTGAGTACAACCTGTCAGTAGCAATATGCTACTCGCAACACTAACACCCAATAAAGCCCTTACTATCACCGTATATTCACTCCAAATTCCTGCATCGCTTTTAGTACTGTGTCATGGTATTTTTCATTAAGTGCTGTCAGTGGTAAACGTATCCCCTGACTACCATAGCCCATTTTATGCAAAGCCCATTTAGCGGGTATCGGGTTTGCCTCAACAAATAATGCGTGGTGCAATGCTTCTAACCTCGCATTAATTGCCATTGCTGTCTCTCGGTCTCCTGCTATTGCTGCTTTACACATTGCATGCATCTCAGCAGGTGCAACATTGGCAACAACCGATATGTCGCCTTTGCCCCCCAGCAACATTAATTCCATCGCTGTTCCATCATCACCACTATAGATGTCAATATCATCGCTGTAACATTCGACCAATTGTTGTGCGCGTTTTAAATCACCTGTTGCTTCTTTTAAACCCACAATATTCGCAATCGGTGCCAAACGTGCCACTGTCTCAGGCAACATATCACACCCTGTACGACTAGGTACATTATATAGTATTTGTGGAATCGCAACGGTTTCAGCAATCAACTTATGGTGTTGGTATAAACCTTCTTGCGTTGGCTTATTATAGTAAGGTGTCACTAATAAGCAGGCATCAACCCCGACTTGCTTTGCAGCAGCGGTTAATTCAATGGCTTCTTTCGTACTATTAGCGCCCGTTCCCGCAATAACAGGAATAGCTCCTCCCACATAATTAACAACCTGCTTAATCACTTGAATATGTTCTGCATAAGCAAATGTTGCTGATTCACCTGTTGTGCCCATTACCACAATAGCATCTGTATCATTTTCGAGGTGAAATCCAACCAAGCGTTCCAACGCCTGTTCATCTACATCACCATTTTCATGCATTGGGGTAACCAAAGCCACCATACTTCCATGAAACATGCCATTATCCATAATCTATAATCCATTTAATTTATTAACTTTATTGAGATATTACTAATCAGTCTATTAAAACACAAGCTATAAGAAACATTGATAAATGTTTTAAGCTAAATAAATTAACAAGACAAATTATCCATTATTTAAATAAAAACACTCGATTTTTAACCAAAAACGTTGAATACTTCAGTCAACCTATTCGTCATAAAAAACTAAGCCCCAAAATAATCAGCAAGCATCTTACAACTACCTACGCTAAATTAGCTGCCCTATACCATGAACTATTCACGATTTTTTTTCATTTCAGGTCTAACATTAGCGCTACTCCTTGCAGGAGGCTATTTTTATCAACGCATTCACCAACAATGGCATGTCAATATTGCCGCTGGGAAAGCAGGCAGTGATTCCTATACACTGATGCGTGCCTTAAAGAAAGCCGTACAGCGTAAACATCCTCATATCCATATTAACTTGGTCGCTTCACTAGGCAGCACACCAAATATGCACTTACTCGAAGCTGAAGAAGTAGACTTTGCCACCATACAATCTGATACCGTCGTCACTGCTGATATTAAAATGATTGCGCGGTTGTATAGCGATATTTTCCAACTTATTGTACATACCGACTCAGGCATTCAAGCATTATCTGAACTTACTGGAAAATCTATCGCAGTACCTTTTTCAATGCAGGGACAAGATCCTTCTTTTAAGCATCTCATGAATCATTATGGCTATAATGAAAACACACTAAACATCATCCCTATGTCCGATTCAGCTGCCGAGTTTGCTCTCAAGCAAGGTGCTATTGATGCTATTTTTAGAGTCACCCCACCTGGTAACGAAAAAATTTCTGCCATTATCAAACAAATACCAACGCGTGTACTGCCCATTAAACAAACGGTTGCAATCCATCTAAAAAATCCAAGTTTGCACACGGATATTATTCCCTTAGGCTCTTACCGTGGCTCACCGCCTTTACCTAATGAGGAACTAGCAACCGTTAGTGTTCGCAAACTCCTTGTCGCACATAACAATGCGCCAATTAATGTGGTAAAAGCCATTACCGAAACCTTATTTGAGCAGAAAAAAGAATTACTCATTGATACAAAACTGGCTAGTTTTATTCAACCACCCAACTTAACGGGCAATTCCTTTCTCCCCATTCATAGTGGTGCACAGCGTTATTTTGATCGCGAAAATCCGAGTTTTTTAGAAGAGCAAGCGGAACCAATGGCTTTTATACTCACCGTTGTTGTTGGTTTGATTTCCTTATTACTTAACCTCCGTGCACAACAACGACAAGTGAGAGTAAAAGAACTCAATAATGAGCTATTAAAAATGCTAAAAAAAGCAGAATCATTGCATGATAAACAACAGTTACAAAGCATGGCTGATCATCTTAATACTATCCTTAAAAAAGCCGTTATTGAACGTAACGAAGGGCTTATTAGCGCTGAAGACTTTGACTTTTTTTCATTTGTGTGGGAAATGGCACGTGATGAAGTCAATGAACGTTTGCCACCCAATACGTTTATGAATAGAAACACAAATAAAATGCAAGAGGCTATTTTATGAAACGCATTGTCAGCGTCCTTTTGCTATTTTTAACCCTTGTACTACTTATCAGTATTAGTTTTACCCTTACTGAAAAAATAGTAAAAAAAGCCGAAAAAAAAGCCGCTAAACAATTGCTACTAACTTTAAGTATACGCAAAGAAGACATTGAAACGTATTATCGAACTGTGCAGTTAGAAGTCCTTTTTTGGGCAAAAAACAGATCAATTATTAAACACCTGCAACAAAAAAATAACCGTACAATCCAACTACTTAACAACCTATCGACAGAACGAGGTTATGACAACATAGTGTTAACCACCCCTCAAGGGAAGATTATCCACAGTACCAATGAGCACATTAGTCTATTACCCGCTTACCTACAGCCTTTGCTAAGCCAAGTTCAACAAGAAAAAGGTGTTTTTTTCTCAGATTATATAACAACAGATTCCTCCCCCTCTGAACAACACGCCTTTGTTGCTGCAGGTATTTTTAACCAGCAAGCCTTGCTCGGTATATTACTTGTTCAACTATCAAATCAACCACTAAGAAAACTAACCAAACCCCTAAGTGGCACACACAACAACATTCAAACGCTCGTCATTGGCCATGATAAGCAATTACGCAATCAAATCACCACAATGCCCCATAAAATACAACTCCCTTCCCTCACGGATAATTTATTGGCCTATGGTAATAAACAAGTACTTACCCTTTTTGATCAACGTAACAAACCTTTTCTCGCCGCTTTTGACTTTGCCCATGTCTCCAAAAACCTCACATGGGTGATTATTACCAAAACAGATATTAATGAAGTAAGAAAACCCATTAAAAAACAAATAAATAAATGGATTATGCTAGGTATTAGTCTACTAATCAGTTCACTTATTGTAGGCTATCTTGGCGAGCGCTGGATACGAAATAGGAAAAAGGAAAACGTATGAGCCTATATCCCTGTATTTACCAACATGGAAAAATAAAAAATACTGTTGTACAACTACTATTGTTTACCACGCTTTTAGGATTATCAGCATGCCAACAAACACAAGCTCCCTACATCATTCATTTTTCTCACTCAGTTGATCACACCACCCCAAAAGGAAAAACAGCACGACTGTTTGCCCAATTAGTTAAAAAACGTCTTGCTGGAAAAGTAACAGTAAAAATTTACCCAAACAGTGAACTTTACATTGATCGCGACTTAATCGAAGCAATGATCTGGTCAAAACACAAAACCATTGGGCTAATGGGCGCACCTAGCTTATCGGACTTCATTCACTACGCAAAACCACTACAAGCATTTGATTTACCCTATTTATTTAATGACATAACCGATGTGCATAAACTCGTTGATTCACCTATTATTGACAAAATGACCGCACCACTTGCCCAACATGGCATAAAAGCCCTTGGTTTTTGGGATAATGGCATGAAGGTATTTTCTATTCGTGGCGCAAAACCACTGACAAAAATCCCTGCTGACTTTCGTGGCAAAACCATTCGTATTCAAAACTCTAAAGTTCATTATGAAATGATTAAAGTAATGGGAGGAATACCAAAGATAATGCCATTTAAGAAAGTCTATAAAAACCTAGGTCTTGGGGTCATTGATGGACAAGAGAACGCATGGTCAAATATTTACTCAAAAAAATTCTATGAACAACAAGACTATATCACCGTATCGAATCACTCTTACTTAGGCTATGCCGTGGTTATTAATGCTGAATTTTGGCACAACTTACCCGCTGATATTCGCCATGAATTGAAGACTATTATCAAAGAAGTCACTAAAGCTAACCGACGCTATGCTGCGAAGGCGAATAAACAAGATAGAGAAGCTATTGCCGCAATAGGCTCCACAAAGATCATCACTCTAAGTAACACAGAGCGGAAAAAGTGGGCGCATCGGGTAAAGCAAAAAGTCGAAGCCAAATTTAGTAGCGAAATTGGCAAAGAATTACTCAAAGAAATCCATAAAACACTTGATAAATAACAATAAGCCCCCAGTATTAATAATAGTGGGTTATTGATTAAATAGTTTAGAAAAGACAGCACATTTTAAAAAATATAAATTAAGCATAATCACATAACAGGATTCATCATGACAACACTTACAGAGGGCAGTCTCGTTAACAATTTTTCAGCGCCAGCAACTTCTAATACCATCTTTACCCTTGCTGATCATGCAGATAAAGCCAATGTTATTCTGTATTTTTATCCTAAAGACAACACTCCAGGTTGTACCACCGAAGGACAAAACTTTCGGGATCGCTATGCTGAATTCCAGCAACTAGACACTGAAATCTACGGCGTTTCCCGTGATACACTCCGAAAACATGAAAATTTCAAGAAAAAACAAAACTTTCCATTTGAGTTGATTTCTGATGAAGACGAAGCACTTTGTACACTCTTTAATGTCATCAAACAGAAGCAACTTTATGGTAAGATGTATATGGGGATTGAAAGAAGCACCTTTCTAATAAATAAACAAGGCATACTTCACAGGGAGTGGCGCAACATAAAAATAAAGGGACATATAGCCGACGTTTTTGAAGCAGTTAAATTAATGGGCTAATATATGACAAATTCTAATAAACGTCTCTTCGTGTTTGATACTAACGTATTAATGCATGATCCAACTTCTCTTTTTCGCTTTCAAGAGCATGATATTTTTATTCCAATGGTTGTATTGGAAGAACTTGATCGCGGCAAGAAAGGCTTATCTGAAGTAGCACGCAATGTGCGACAAGTCAGTCGTTTTATCGACAACCTAATGACTCAGTATGACAATGGCATCGACGACGGTGTTCCACTCATGCTTGATAGACATCTAGACAGCACAAAAGAAGCAAGTGGGCGCTTGTTTTTTCAAACAACCAATTTCACCAGCCAACTTCCTGACAGCATGCCAGGCGATGTTGCTGACAATAATATCTTGTCAACCGCACTTGCACTGCAAAACAAATATCCAAGCCGTAAAGTAACCCTCGTATCAAAAGACATTAACCTGCGCATCAAAGCCAGCATTGTCAATGTACATACTGAAGATTACTACAATGATAAAGTCTTGGAAGACACTGACATCCTCTCTCCTGGCTTTCACCGCTTACCAACTGATTTTTGGGACTTACACAGTAAGGACATGGAATCATGGCGGGAAGAAGGTAACACTTTCTATAAACTCCAAGGACCTTTAACAGCAGAATGGCAAGCAGGCGAGTTTATTGTTTTAGAAGGGGATCAGCCATTTCAAGCAGTAATACGTGATATAGATGATGAATTTGCACTGATCCAAACAATACAAGACCACACAGAGCGCAATCATGCCGTATGGGGTATTACGGCACTAAATATGGAGCAAAATCTTGCACTTAATGCGCTCACTGATCCTGAGATTGATTTCGTCACTTTACTCGGTAATGCAGGCACAGGAAAGACGTTACTTACCTTAGCTGCTGCACTGGCACAAACGTTAGACACCAAGCGCTATTCTGAAATCATTATGACGCGAGTTACCGTTCCCGTTGGTGAAGATATCGGCTTTCTTCCAGGTACAGAAGAAGAAAAGATGGCACCGTGGATGGGTGCATTAATGGATAACCTTGAAGTACTGACCCAACCTAGTGAAGGGGGACGTTGGGGGCGTGATGCAACGGATGATTTTTTAATGAGCAAAATCAAAATGCGCTCATTAAACTTTATGCGCGGTAGAACCTTCCTAAAACGTTTTGTGATTATTGATGAAGCACAAAACCTAACCGCCAAGCAGCTAAAAACACTCGTTACCCGTGCAGGACCTGGTACTAAAATCGTCTGCTTAGGTAATTTGGCACAAATTGATACGCCTTATTTAACAGAAACATCATCAGGATTGACCTATGTCGTTGATCGTTTTAAAACGTGGCAACATAGTAGCCATGTCACCTTAAAAAGAGGTGAACGCTCAAGACTTGCTGACTTTGCATCTAAAAAACTATAGATGCTTGCCTAGCTTAAACGAGGATTAAACGAGGCGTAAAAATAAAGGGATATGGGCATTCGGTCTATATCCCTTTTATCATTCAAATTTCCTTTGATTGATCAATTTGTCCTTCATACGAAAAATACGTAATAACACCTTCTTGATCAACTAACCAAACTTCATGTGCGCCTTTTGCAAGGTATAAATTAATTTTCTCTTGCATCTCCTTTTTTGAATTGGAAGGGCTGATAACCTCTACGCATATCTCAGGTGCAACACTATAAGGCGTAGCCCTACCATGCTGAGCAATGAATTCATCAGAAGCCCAAGCAACATCGGCTACTTTTACTCCGTCGGCTGTTTGGATAGAACATTCAATAATGATTTTCCCTGATTTTTTTTCTTCTTTAATGATTGTTCCTACATCAAATTGTAAGATTCCATGATTGTTACTTGCGGGGGACATGAGTATTTTACCCCACTTATTTAACTCGATCTTAAAAGGTAGGTTTTGCAAAAGAGGATTATTGATAACTTCGGACCATTCCATGATGCGAGCTCCATGTAAGCAGCGGTGTAATAAAATGTACTTAGTTTATCATTGTTCAGCAGCATGGTGGATGGCGTACCTTATCCACCCTACAAAGTTATACTCTATTTGTTAAAATAATTATGATCATCTACCTACGCCACTTCCATGCTATTCTTGTACAAAAAATTTCTTACTAGTTTCTTTAACGCATAAACGACTGCCTCTCTACCACCTGACACAACAACTGATAATACTCAATCGTACTTGCCCCAATCGGCGCATCAGGCAAGCCCTTCTCCTCTGCCCATGCTTGCAATTGCTCACCATTATTGAATCTTGGTACGGTGGTGGTTTTGCTAGGTTTGCTACGTTTGCTTGCTCGTTGCCTTGCTTTTGGCATGGTCTCGTCATCCAAATAATCCAACATGCCATTCACTTTTTCAAAATAATCGGGGCGGAGTAAATAGCTTTGCATGTGATTAGCAAAATGCAAAAACCATTCGCGCTGGGTGCGCTGAATGCTTTCGCCTGACCAATACTGCACGTATTTACCAAACCACACGGGTTTGATGTCGTTAATTGAAAAGCCTGCGGCTTTTAAAAATAAATTAACTAGATTTTCGTCGTATTGCCATGTCAGTGAAAGCCCAAATTTGGTGGATCGTGCCTTAGTTCTATAAATAGAACTCTTATATGTGGCATCTGTCGCGTGAC
>DRMA01000240.1 GCA_011375245.1 Thiothrix sp.
CAAAGTTAAAGTTCACAAATTCATTGAAAGCAAACATACTTTCCATGATCGAATAGTTGAATTTACTGTTTGTGATAACACAGGACAAACAGTAATACACACTTATGATTTAACGGGAGGGCTCTACTATTTAATGGAGGAAAAATACACTACAAAAATATTTCATTATCAACGTAGTCAATAGAGTTATTTTTATGAAAGTATTTTTATAAAACAAGTGCTTATTTGAAATGACAGTTTTTTTATCTATTTTGTAAGTGGTTGATTTATATTTATTTTTAAATCAACCACTTACATAGATATGATAAAAAACCAGTCTAATAATTACATTCGTGTTTCCTTCAAATCAATTCTTTCAATTCGGCATATTCAGTAACCTTTCCATATTTGATATGCCCCCACATATCTTTTTCTATTGCCTCTATTTTCTTTAAAATATGATTAGGAAATGTATCTCGCGTAGACGTATCAGGATCAATTTCATTTTTTATTTTATATTGTTTTGCAGTCATACCAATGACTTTCTGGTTGATTAGATTAGCTAAATTTGTATATGCAAATTTTTTACCATTTTCTGATTGGGCGGGAATCCAAATTTCTTTTATCGCATCTGTTAAAGGGTGGAATAAGTGTTTGGTACTTGCTCGATCTATTTTAACGTGGTCAGCCTGCCGTATAAGGTGTTTTATCAATTGATGCATATCATATTCAAACTCGACACTTACCCATGAAGCAAATTTCAAGAAGAGTTCAGAATGTATCCATGTACCAGAATTATACTTACCACGTTTTTTAATGACGAGTTCTATTTTCTTATTTTTGTCTTCGATTAAATTATTGTTTTTATTATCTTTATTATCATTTTTTCCGTTTAAACAACTAGAATCTAGTACTTTAGAAACATGTTTATTTTCAATAAGTTGCATATATTGCACTGTATTGGGAGATGCGAAAAAGTTTTGCGCCCTTTTATTAAAATGCTTACAAATTGGGGTGATATTAATATATGCATCTTCACTTCCTACATCAGCCATCATTAGTGATTTAATATCAATAATAAGTTCTACACCATCCTTGTCACCATAAGTCAGTGTTAATAATTTTGTAATCATTGAAATTTTCTCTATACTCTTTGCCGTCGTTTGGATTTTAGCTTTCATAACGATATTCTCTTGATTGGTTAATGTACGCTGTAACGTACAAATTAAAGTGTATGCAATGAATTACTTTAAATCCAATCAAGAGTTTTAATATAAGTTATTACTTTTTCCTTTAAAATCGGTGTTAAGTTGTATTGGAACTCTAATGAGTTTGCTTGCTATTCCTTCCATTTTATTTCTTGTAAAAATGGAAGATTTGACTACCTTTTGGTAGCCCCTTTTGTTTCAAATAGGCTTTGTTCAATGGAAGAAAAAAATGCTGACACAGAATAATAGTCTTACTCCAGACAGCTCTGTTCTATTAACCATTACCAACCTCCATATCCAGTTTCAAGTAGAAGAGGGTGTATTACAAGCTGTTCGAGGGGTAAATCTAAGCCTAAAAGCAGGTGAAACCCTAGCTGTTGTTGGTGAGTCAGGTGCAGGGAAAAGCCAGCTTTTCCATGTATTAATGGGTTTGCAAGCAAATAATGCACAAGTCTCTGGATCAGTAGAATTTCAAGGGCAGGAGCTAATTAATCAATCTGCTAAACAGCTTAATCGACTTCGTGGTTCAGCGATGAGTATTGTCTTTCAAGACCCGATGACGGCGTTAAATCCCTATTTGCGTATTGGCATACAGCTTATAGAGGTGCTTGAAGTGCATAAAAAAATGGCTAATGCTGAAGCTAAAAAAACGGCGATAGCTATGTTAGAAAAAGTCCATATTAACGATGCAGCGTTACGTTTTAATAGCTACCCGCATCAATTATCAGGCGGAATGCGGCAACGGGTGATGATTGCTATGGCTTTATTATGTCAACCGCAATTACTGATTGCTGATGAACCAACAACGGCGTTAGATGTTACGGTGCAGACGGATATTATTCGTTTATTGCATGAAATTCATGAAACGGATAAAACCAGTATTATCCTTATTACCCATGATTTGCCCTTGGTTGCTGGATTGTGTGAGCATATTGCGATTATGTATGCGGGGAAGATTGTTGAAAAAGGAACAGTAGAGGAAATTCATACGCAGGCAAAGCATCCTTATACGCAGGCTTTACTTGCTGCAACTCCAGAAAATATAAGTGAATCAGGACGGCTACAGACGATAACAGGATCACCACCTAACCCCTTAAGTTTGCCAACAGGGTGTGCATTTCACCCTCGCTGTGCGTATGTTGAGGCACGTTGTAAACGTGAACAACCGCAGGATACAATGCTCAGTTTAACCCATACTTATGCTTGTTTTAAGCAGGATGTTTCGCTATGAGTTTGTTATGCGTCGAGAATGCCAGTGTTGTGTTTTCTCTCCGTAAAAACCAAGTCGTAAAAGCGCTTGATCAGGTTTCGTTTACGTTACAGCAGGGGGAAGTATTAGGCATTGTGGGGGAGTCAGGGTGTGGTAAATCCACATTGGCACGAACGATTATGCGTCTACAACCGCTGAAATCAGGGCGTATTATTTGGCAAGGAGATGATCTTGCAACGCTAAGCCAACAAGAGCAATGTAATTATCGACAAGACGTACAGCTTATTTTTCAAGACCCGCTAGATGCGTTAAATCCACGTATGACGGTGGCACAGATTATTGCTGAGCCATTGCTTAATTTGAAACCTACATTAAGTAAGGTACAGGTACAACAACAGATTAATAACATTATTGTTTTACTGGGTATGTCTAAGGCGCACTTGAATCGTTTTCCACATGAATTTTCAGGTGGGCAATGTCAACGTATTGGTATTGCTAGGGCGATGATTGTTAAACCTAAGTTGCTCGTTTGTGATGAACCTGTAAGTGCGTTGGATGTCTCGGTGCAAGCACAAATACTTAATTTATTGATGGATTTAAAACAGCAAACGGATTTAAGTATGTTGTTTATTTCACATGATTTAAGTGTTGTACGGTATATTTGTGATCGCTTGCTTGTATTGTACAAAGGTCAAGTTGTTGAAGAAGGAGATGTTGAGCAGATTTATCAACATCCACGTCATTCGTATACTAAAAAGCTATTGGCTTCAATTCCATTAATAGATCCTCATCAGGAGAAGCTTAGGATTCAGGGTAAGTCAAATGCTTAACTCTTTCATTTTACGTGCTAGTGTATTTCTTCCTAAGCCTAATAATTCAGCGGCTTCTTTTTTCTTTCCATCGGTTTGCTTTAAGGCTGCTTTAATCATAATTGCTTCATAGCGTGGTGTTGTATCATCTAGTAAACGAGTTGTGCCGTTTTGTAAACAATCCGTTGCGTAGTTTGTTAAGGCTTGTTCCCAGTTTTTATCATCATCCATTGTGATAGGCATTGTTTGTGTATTGGATGGAAAAAATTCGTCTGCAAGGTCTTCTTTCGTAATTTCGTTACTGGCGACCATAACGGTTAACCAACGAGCTGTATTTTCTAGTTGTCTTACATTGCCATTCCATGCGTATTTTTGTAGTTGTTGGATAGCTTCTTCAGAGCAAGTTTTTACTTCTACGTGTAGTTCTTGTGCTGATTTTTCTAAAAAATAGGCAAGTAGGAGTGGAATATCCTCTAGACGTTCACGCAAGGCAGGGGAATGAATATTAATTACATTGAGACGGTGATAAAGGTCTTCGCGAAATAAACGATCATGAACCCGTTGTTGCAAGTTTTGATGGGTTGCGGCAATAATACGCACGTCGACTTTGACAGGTGTGTGCCCACCAACGCGATAAAATGCGCCATCGGCTAAGACACGCAATAAACAGGTTTGTAAATCGGGCGGCATGTCGCCAATTTCATCAAGAAATAAGGTGCCATTATTAGCTTGTTCAAAACGCCCAATGCGTTTAGCATGAGCGCCTGTAAATGCGCCTTTTTCATGACCAAATAACTCTGATTCCAGTAATTCTGCAGGAATAGCAGCAGTATTAATCGCAATAAACGGTTCTTTGGCGCGTGGGCTATGGGTATGTAATGCTTTAGCAATCAATTCCTTTCCTGTGCCTGATTCTCCTGTGATTAATACAGAAATACTGGTGTGTGATAAACGTCCAATGGCATGGAAAACTTTTTGAATAGCGAGTGATTGACCAATAAAATTTTGTTCGGAAAGTTGATGTTCTTCCTCTTCTTCCTTTTCTTCTGTTTGTTGCTTTAAATATTCGCTTTGATCTAAGGCACGTTTTGCGACTTCAATGACATCTTTGATATCAAATGGTTTTGACATATATTCAAATGCGCCTGATTGAAAGGCATTAACTGTCGTCTCAATATCGGAGTGTGCAGTCATAATAATAACAGGGATATTGGGATGATCGTCTTGCAACGTATTGAGGAATTCAAAGCCATCAGTACCTGGCATTCTAATGTCGCTAAAGATAATGGCGG
>DRMA01000241.1 GCA_011375245.1 Thiothrix sp.
AAAAACAATACGAGAAAAAAATGAAGTATATAAAGATAAAGTCCGTTTATTCTGAATCTATTTCTGCACCATGTCTTACAGAGCAAAAAAAAGAAGCAAAGAAAAGACTAAGGTTGACAAGTAAAGAAATAGAGATTTTAAAAAAAATAGCAATAGGTTTTACATCTCAAGAAATTGCTACTATACAATGTCGTTCTTATCACACAGTCACAACACATATACGTAATATTTATAAAAAGCTATCAGTTAATTCGCGAGCCGAAGCCGTGTTTAAGGCGTGCCAGAATGAAATTTTATAGATATTGTTTTTATAACTTAATAGGTAGCTATAATAAAATAGCTACCTAATTATACTAGTTAATAATTATTAACACTTACCATACTGCAAGTGGAAAACAACTTTGCCGCCAATATTCAACGAATCAACAACACCTATAGCGTAAGTATTTGCAGGAGCTTTTACGACCATTCTGGTGTGTGCATTAAGAATAGTATCCTCACCGCAATTCGACCAATTTCTTGTGAATGCTGCTAAGTTATCCTTGACATTGTAACCGTTAGAAATAGCTCCTTTCCATTTGGTACTTTTTCTAACCCTATTACTGTTTGAAAAGAAGTATTTTCGCATAAGTTTTGCTGTTGACTCCCAAGGTAGATCAAGATAGCCATCGTACTCCGCATTAATAAGCGTAACAGCTAAGCCACTTGGCACATGAATATTCAGCGCAAGATTACAAGCAACTTGTTTTGTACTTCGGCGTGGTAAATTATCTAACTCAGCAGCATATTCATCAAATAAAATAGTTAATGTTTTACCATCTTCAGTAATAGTATAGTCCAGTGTACCTGATGGACATCCTTTTCCAGCATGTATTACATCAGTAAAATAAACAGTATTTGCTGCTCCAGTATAGGGGGTGCCTCCTGCGGAGGCTTGTAATGGAAATACGACCAGCGCAAATAAACTTGCAGAGGCAATAATTCCTTTTAAATGACTCTTGAATTTCATAATGCTTTCCTTTAAATACAATTTAATATTATCAATTACATTTATAATTACGTTTATAGACATAACGCGCCAGTTGTTAATATATTTTATTAATCAGTATAAAATAAAATTTTATACTGAGCTAAATTAAATAACAACTTCGGGTATTTTAAGTCGATTGGTATTCTATTTATATCGTTAGAACTAGGTATTTTTTAATGTATTTAAAATTAATGGAGATTTTTGATAATACTTTTATTTTACTCATATTTCTGAGATTAATGAAATTAATTTATGGCATCCTTCATAAATGTTAAAAATGATTTACAGTTTGAAGCCTGCTGGGAATCTAACTGTTAATTAATTGTCTTAGCCAACCGTACCAAATTCATAAATTCCGCCCGATAACCAAACAAATCCTCACCCTTTGCTGTTTGTGCTAATTTAATAACATCATCATAATCATAAGAACCTGTATAAGTCCCGCTGCGTAATAGTTGCCCAAAGGCAGCCACCGCTGTCGCAAAGCGTATTTCACTAGAAACCGCATTAATATTATCAGCCGTCTCTGCAATGTGTATCGGCGTTTCAATTAATTGGCTTTTATCCTCATTAGGCAATTTATAGCGTAACTTTAAAAAACCATATTCGCGTTGTTTCTCATCGGTATCTACGGCGAATATTTCTGTTTTAGGCATTTTTTCAGTGTAACGCAATGGATCAATGTATTCATTTTTGCTTCCCACCAGCGTTAATTCATAAATGGCAGTAACGGTGTGTCCTGCACCAATATCCCCTGCATCGACCTTATCATTGTTAAAATCTTCACGGTTTAAACGACGCGTTTCATAGCCAATTAAACGGTATTGACTGACGACATTAGGGTTAAATTCTAGCTGGATTTTTACGTCTTTAGCAATGGTAAACAAGGTTGATGACGCTTCTTCAACCAGTACCTTGCGTGCTTCTGATAAGCTATCAATATAAGCAGCATTACCATTCCCTTGTTGTGCTAATGTTTGCATCAGCTCATCATGATAATTCCCCATGCCAAACCCTAACACCGATAAGAAAACACCCGATTGGCGCTTACGTTCAATAAA
This sequence comes from Thiothrix sp., assembly GCA_011375245.1. GTDB lineage: Bacteria > Pseudomonadota > Gammaproteobacteria > Thiotrichales > Thiotrichaceae > HyVt-477. Next base: position 2,092 of record DRMA01000241.1, read on the forward strand.
ACTTTTTAACGCCTCTGGCGTACTCAGCCCCACGTTAAAATCACCATCCGTTGCCAGAATAACCCGATTAACAGCGTTCTTATCATAATTGGCTTCGGCCAATTGATAGGCTAGATCAATGCCTTTCCCACCTGCGGTTGAGCCACCTGCATCGAGGCGTTCGAGTGCTTGAATAATGGTTTGTTTGTGTTTTACGTTAGTGGGTTCTAAAACAACACCTGCACTGCCTGCATAGGCAACGATGGCAACCGTATCACTAGGCTGAAGGCTGGATAAGAGCAATTTAAAGGCATTTTTTAATAACGGCAATTTGTTGGCCTCATCCATTGAACCAGAGGTATCTAATAAGAAAACCAGATTAGATTTTGGTTGCGTTTGCTTAGGCAATTGATAGCCTTTTATACCAATATGCAGTAATTTTGTATCTACATTCCACGGTGTTGGCATTACTGTCGTCGTGGTTTGAAAGGGGTGTTTGCTCTCTTTTGGAGTAGGGTAATGATAAGGAAAGTAATTGATCAATTCCTCAATACGCACCACATCTTTTTCTGGCAATGTATTTTGCTGAATAGCAGCACGCATGAAACTGTAGGCTGCGGTATCAACATCAATAGAAAAGGTTGATACAGGATTCGTTTTTGTGAAGATAAACGGAGTAGTTTCTATGGCAGGAAATTGATCGCTATTTTGTTGCAATGACACTGTTGATAAGGGGTTGACATACATACGATAGGGTGACTCTGCCACATAATCGCCACCACAACCAGCAAGCGTCACCCTAACTAATTTTTTTGCTTGATAGATTTTAGCACCCGCTTTAACCACCACAACAATATCACTGCTTTTACTCATTTTGATGCGTGTTTTTATCAATGGAAGCGTCTGTTCACTCAACGAAAAAGAAGCAACGAATGGCGATGGATTATTTTTAACAAGTAAGTAGATGGTCGAAGCGCCTTTAATTGTTGTGCTAACGGTAATAGGAACAACCATTCCATTTTCTGCAATCTCGGGGGCTTTAATAACGATTTGCTCAGAATATTCTGCCTGATCAGCACCTATTTTACTCATAATAGCGTTAAAAGAGGTCGTATCATTAGCCCATGCTAAGGTGTGGAATACTAATAAAAAGACTATTAAGACCCACGCTGTTACTAAAACAAGAGGGGATATTTTTTTGCAAAAAAATTGATTGTTCATCATCAAATCCTGATCGGTCAATAACAAAACAAGGCAAGCAGCTCTTGCACTTGATGCATTCAATAACTGTACATTGATTGCAATAGATATTGATGACGCTAGACTGACGTTTTTCTGACATTTTTGTTAGAAAACGTTGATGTTTGAACTTTTATCATTCATTAATGGAGAAAATAACACAATTTTATTTCACAACTAAATAGCTTGTTATAATGCCCTGCCCTTATCAACTTTAATTATTTTTAAGAGAAATGCCTTATGACCTTAAAGAAAAATAGTTTTTTTTCTCCTTATATTCGCTATTGGTTGGGAATATTTTTTCTTTGTATTTCCTCAATAACGTTCTCAGCGACACCAACAATTAATCTGCCTACTGTGGGTTCTACCCTTGAATCTTCTGCACGCTTTTCTTGGAATTATCAAGAGATGGCAAATTATTGGATGACGATAGGAAGTAGCCCTGAAGCAAGTGATATTGCAGATTCTGGAATAATGTTAGATGACAATTGGCTTGTAACCCTCGTACCAAGTAAAAGTAAGAAACTTTATGTCCGTCTTTGGTATAAAGCACCAACTGATAATGAATGGGAACATATAGATGCCATCTATAAATCAGCTACACTTCCCAACGACACATCATTAGTTATATCACCAACACCAAATTCGATTATATCCTCAAACACGATCACTTTCGAAATCAATAAAGATAATGAAAAAATAAGCACTTGGGATCGTCTTGCCTTAACAGAGTTACCTGAGTTTCCTAATACACTACTCTATTTTAAACGAAACTTAGGCGCAACGAGCAGTCATACCATCACTGATTTACAACGTTCACCTCATCGTTATATCTATGCTCATATATCAGTCACACTCACTAATGGAGAACGTAAAAATGCACGTATCAGATATAGAACATATGGAATACCTTATTTAACTGCGCCAAAAACAGGGTCAACGCTATCAAGTAATAAGATGGATCTACAATGGATAAACAATAATATTGCTATAGAAGAGTATTCGTTAAAAGTAGGAACTAAACCTGAAGGAGATGATATTTTTTCTAGAAGTTCGTTGCCAAGTAACATGAGAAGTTTTCGTGTACATAATCTTCCTGAGGATGGAAAGTCTATTTTTGTACGCCTAGGCTATAAAACAGAGGGTAACTGGAAATTTATTGATAATGTTTATAAGGCACATAATAAAACGACTAATATATCTCCATTTATCCAATGCCTCTTTCAATGCAAAGAGGATAGAAGGGGGGGAGCGAGTCTGATGTCGAACAGCTACTCTAATTCTAGTTCATACTAAATTTGACTAGGTTACGAGACTGAAGCCTCGTAACCAAAACTCTACATCGGTTTTCTTCTAGCTGTTGATTAATGCACAGGCAAAACAGGCATTTTATAAGGCTTAGGCAAAGCAACCGCTGCATTGGCTTGACCACTTGTTTGTGCATTTTCAACTACGCTTACATTTGAGTAGCCTGCTTGTGTATTCAGGTTAGCTGCTGCTTGCTGCGCTGCATTGGCTTGTACATTAACACCAGCACCTGCTGATAACGCCTCATTAAGTTGTCCTTGGTTTTGCGCTGAAGTAATTACCGATACATTACCAGCACCCTGTTGTACATTTGAATTTGTTGCACCTTGAATGGCAGTATTGCTTTGACCGTTACTTGCAAATGCAGATGTGCTTAATAGAGCGATAAGAACAGCCGTTGATAATGTTTTCATGATAAATTCCTTGTCGTTAAATGGGGCTAAGTTTTTAATAAAGAAGCAATGTTAAGGGGTTTGTGCGTTGCTTCATTCAACATGCACTCAGTATAAGCGGCATTCACCAAGAAGATTGTGAAATAGATCACAGTTTGTAAATTTATTCACTATCAACGATACCTTATGGATACTTTGTCCCATACGTACGCCTTGCTCCTAACTAAACAACACATAAGTAGATGGTCATCATTATTTTAACAAAGAGAGCATAACTTCGTAGGGTGGATAAGGCACGCCATCCACCATGCTACGTAGCCATGCGGCGGATGGCGTACCTTATCCGCCCTACAACGTCTTTATTATTTTGTTAAAATATTTTTGATGGTGGTCTTAAGCCTCCTCCAGTCCCACCATTAATTACTGTATCTTCTTCACTTTTATCGAGCACCTTGGCTTGGGGTTTGCGGAGATGCCTTATGCCATACGTACGTCTTGCTCTTGACTAAACAACGCATAAGCCTCCTCTAGCCCCATCATTATTGCTGTCTCTTCTTCACTTTTTTCCAGCAGTTTGGCTTGGCGT
>DRMA01000242.1 GCA_011375245.1 Thiothrix sp.
CGTAACTGTGACAGGTCATAGGTATTTGTACGATCAACCAAGGCATATTCATACACCCAGCCCACACCTGTAGCATCAGGACCTAAGCGGGGTTCAACGTTTTTTGGCAATTGGCTAGATACTTGGCTAAGATATTCTAATACTCGCGCTCGCGCCCAATACATATCGGTTTTATCTTCAAAGATGACATAGACATATGAGTCACCAAAAAAAGAAAATCCACGTACTGCTGTGGCTTTTGGCACCGAGAGCATGGTGGTGGTAATGGGATAAGTGACTTGATCTTCCACTACTTGTGGTGCTTGTCCAGGATAGGCTGTTTTAATAATTACTTGTATGTCAGACAGATCAGGGATGGCATCCAAGGGGGTTTGCTTTAGTGAGACCAATCCCCATGTAAGCAACAGGAGCGATAATAAAATGACAAGAAAACGATTATCAATTGAGACTTTAATAAGTTTAGCTAACATGATTTATTATCCTATTCTGATAAACGTCTAAAACTAGCTTGTAAGTTACTTTCAGAATCCAACATAAATTGCCCCGAAACCACCACCTTATCATCGACCTTTAAGCCTTGAATAATCTCGACTCGTCCTCGCGATTTAATGCCAATTTTAATGGGAATAGGTTGATAGCGATGTTCACCCGTAACCTTGATAATACGCGGTTCTGTTTCATCATAAATAATCGCTTCTGAGGGAACAGTGAGCGCTGTTTTCGGTGTAGAGTAGAGTATGACATCAGCAAACATATTCGGTTTTAACCGTTGTTTACTATTGGTGAATTTAAGTCGTACTTTGAGTGTGCGGGTTTTTTTATTGAGTTCAGGGTAGATATAGTCAACGACACCTTTCCATGTTTTTCCAGGTATTCCTGATACGGTGATTTCGGCTTTATTGCCAATATTAAACCAGTCATATTGATGTTCAAAGACATCGACTAATACCCAAACGGTGGATAGATCAGCAACCACATACATTTCAGTTGAAGGGGTGACATACATACCTTCGCGAATAGCCATGCTAACGACAACGCCTTCTTGTGAGGTAAGAATTGGTACATGGTTTTTTGCTTTACCCTGACGTTGAATTTGCTCAATAACCGTGTTAGGCACATCTAATAAGCGTAAACGCTGTTTTGCCGCAGCGACTAATGAACCTGCACCATTTTGTGCTAATAATTTACCTGATTTTTTAGCAACAATAAGGTCTTTTTGTGCAGCGACGATATCAGGCGAATATAAATCAAGCAGTACATCGCCTTTTTTAACATGATCACCGATTGCTTTAACATAGGCTTTTTCCACCCAACCATTAGCGCGTGGATGAATATGTAATAAACTATCTTCGTTATACACGACTGAGCCAACAGTGCGAATGGTGCGGTTAAATGCGTGTTGTTTAACAATTGCTGTGCGTATACCCATATTTTGTGCGGTGTTTGCTTTTATGCTAATAACGGGTAAGCCTTCTTCATTATCATCTGTACTATTGCCTTCGTCGTATACAGGCACCAGATCCATGCCCATAGGGGATTTTCCAGGTTTATCACGACGATAGTTGGCATCCATCGGTGCAACCCAGTACAACAGCTTTTTTTCACCATTTTGTTTTGTACGTTGTTTTGTACCTTGTTTTGTCGATGTTTGCTTAGGCTCTTTTTTCACTAAATCCATACCACAGATAGGGCAGGTTCCTTCGTGATTTTTCACTATATGAGGATGCATGGGACAAACATAAGTCGGAGCAGCATGTTTATGGTTATCATGTGTGGTGGCTGTTTGTTTTTGCTCTTTTTTCACTAAATCCATGCCACAGATAGGGCAGGTTCCTTCATGATCTTTAATTATATGTGGATGCATGGGGCAAACATAGGTCGCGCTAGCTTGTTGCGATCCAGATGGATTGTCTTGACTGGTCATAAAATAATAACCTCCCACACTTAGCCCAATAAGTAGAAGAAGCATAAGAATGCTTTTTAGCTTTTTTTTCATCATTTTTCCTGATACTACAACGAACACGTTACAAAAAAATGTTCAAATAATTCACATGACGTGCTTCTTAAAAGGACGTTATTTATGTGAAAGAATCTAACGAAGGGTATTTGTAATAATCAGGAAAGAATAGGAGGGCGATCAAGACGATCAGGCGCAGCAAAAGGCAGAGGTAAGTTAAGGAATAAGGTAGTTATGGCAGCAGGAGTAGTTATCACATGATGGGTAATAAAGGCAACGGGAGGGTAGCTACTATTTTGTAGTTGGCATTGGCAACTATCGCTTTGACATGTATTTTCCTTATCACAGCACGAGTGATCAGGTATTTTGTCCATATTATTTAGATTATTATTGTGTATTTCAGCGTGTTTTTCTTGGGCACAACAAAGTGGCGACATTGCCTGTAGTGCAGGGAGTGTCGCTAAAGAAAGCAGTAGTGTGATCATTAAAAAGAAGCGCATGAAATAGTTACGTGATAGCTATAAGTTAAGATGCGATCATAAGTAAATCAAGTATAGCATTGGTTGAAAATTTAATCACAGCATTATTAATTGTTTTAATTAGCTATTTATTATTTTCAATCCGTGAAAAATGCAGTTCTCTGCGGCTTCTATCATTCACTTTACCTGCAAGTTGTCCGCAGGCTGCGTCTATATCATCGCCTCGTGTTTTTCGCGTTAAGGTGATATGTCCTGCATCAACTAATATTGCATGAAAGCGGTTAATACGTTTTTGGCTAGAGCGTTTGTAGCGTGTTTCTGGAAAAG
>DRMA01000243.1 GCA_011375245.1 Thiothrix sp.
ATGACTTACTAGAGCTATTTGGTAACCTTATCAACAATTCATGCCGATTTTGCGAACATATTGTTGATATTAATGCACGACAAAATGGCAATAAAGTTGTTATTAACATTGATGATGATGGCATGGGGTTTCCCGATAACAACCCTTCTAAACTACTACAACGAGGCATTCGTGCTGATAGCTTGACCGAAGGTCAAGGCATAGGACTTGCTGTCTGCACGGAAATTATTATGGCCGCAGGTGGCAGCATTGAGTTATTAGTATCCCCCCAAGTTGGAGCGCGTGTTTGCATCACTTTACCTGCATAAAATCATAACACAATAATAAAAAATAACATTAATCTAACCGTACTGTTTAAAATATACACCAACAATCAATGTAATTACGGCTCTAATCTGCTACATTCCGCAAATGCCTACTCAAAAAAATCCCCACACCCCAATGATGCAGCAATATCTACGCATCAAAAAAGAATCACCTAATACCCTGCTATTTTATCGCATGGGGGATTTTTATGAGCTTTTTTTTGATGATGCAAAACGTGCATCACAACTACTTGATATAACACTTACCTCGCGTGGAAAAACATCAGGGCAACCCATCCCAATGGCAGGCATTCCCTACCATGCTGCTGAACAATATTTATCACGTCTACTTAAACAAGGGGAAGCCGTTGCCATTTGTGAACAAATTGGTGACCCTACAACGACTAAAGGTCCTGTAGAACGAAAAATCGTTCGTGTTCTCACCCCAGGAACTATCACTGACGACTATTTGCTTGATGAGCGACAAGATAATTTACTCGTTGCTATTGCAGAAAAAAAAGCCGCCTATGCTGTTGCTAGTATTGATATTAGCAGTGGGCGATTTTTTCTCTTATCATTGAACAACAAACAAGAATTAATCAATGAAATTGAACGCCTCAAACCTGCTGAAATACTCTATGAAGAAGATAAAAAGCCTGATTTAGCGGGAGAATATCCACTAACTGCACGTCCGCAATGGCACTTTGACCATGATACCGCTACACAGTTACTCACAAAACAACTAGGCACAACCGATTTAAATGGTTTCGGTTGTAATCAGCATCCGTTAGCTGTTACTGCAGCAGGTGCATTATTAAACTATGTTAATGAAACTCAACGCCAAGCCCTTCCTCACATCAATACAATACATATAGAAAATAATGACGATGGTATTACACTTGATGCTGCAACACGTCGAAACTTAGAACTAGAAAGTAGTCTTTTTGGCGAACATAAAAACACCCTGCTCGCCTTACTTGATAAAACAATAACAGGCATGGGAAGCCGTCTATTACGCCGCTGGCTTAATACCCCCCTTAAAAACCAAACACGTCTGCGTCATCGACACCAAGCAACAGAGAGTTTAATCGAACATTATTATTATGAAAAACTCCAAAACGAACTACGCGCTATTAGCGATATAGAACGCATTAGTACCCGTATCGCAATAGGGTCAGCTCGACCACGGGATCTTTCCAACCTCAGATCATCACTACACGTTATTCCCAATATTAAATATCTACTATCTACTCTGCAAAATCCACAAATAACAGTACTAGAACAACAAATACTCCCCCATGCAGACCTCCTTGATTTACTAGAACGCAGTATTATTGACAATCCTCCTGTACTCATCCGCGATGGTGGTGTGATTGCTGATGGCTATGATGAGCAATTAGACGAGCTGAGAAGCTTACGTAACAATTCAGAAGCGTATTTATTGGAACTCGAAACAAGAGAAAAACAACGTACAGGAATCAATAACTTAAAAGTTGCTTATAACCGTGTGCATGGTTACTACATAGAAATCCCTCGTAGCCAATCTGATAATGTACCTGCAGATTATCTTCGCCGCCAAACACTGAAGGCCGTAGAGCGTTTTATCATTCCAGAACTGAAAAAATTTGAAGACAAAGTACTTTCCGCAAAAGAACGTTCATTAGCCCGAGAAAAATACCTTTATGAGAACCTACTTAAAGCCATTACTGAAACACTCTCTGAGTTAAAAAGCACAGCTAAAAGTATTGCCACACTTGATGTACTGGCTAATTTTGCTGAACGCGCCGTTCAACTAAATTTCAATGCCCCTGAACTCAGCACGCAATCAGGGATAGATATTAAAGCAGGCAGGCATCCTGTCGTTGAAGCAGCTATTGATGCCCCTTTTGTACCTAATGATATTAGCCTCAATCATGATCGGCGTATGCTCATTATCACAGGTCCTAATATGGGTGGGAAATCAACTTATATGCGCCAAGTTATTCTTATTGCCATCATGGCAAGTATTGGTAGCTATGTCCCTGCTCAATCGGCAAGGATTGGACCGATTGATCGAATCTTTACCCGTATTGGTGCACATGATGATCTTAGCTCTGGTCGCTCAACATTTATGGTCGAAATGACTGAGGCTGCCAATATTCTCAATAATGCAACGGCTAATAGTCTCGTGCTGATGGATGAAATCGGCAGAGGAACTAGCACTTATGACGGTTTATCACTCGCATGGACTTTCGCTGAATACCTTGCCAACGAAAAACAGGCGTTGACTCTATTTGCCACCCATTATTTTGAAATGACCGCTCTGCCAGACACCAATCGTTATATCCAAAATATTCACATTAATGCCGCAGAGCATGGTGATAAAATTGTTTTTCTACACAATGTACAGGATGGCCCTGCAAGTAAAAGTTATGGCTTACAAGTCGCACAACTTGCAGGAGTACCTAAAAACATCATCCATAATGCACGTCAAAAATTACAACGCTTAGAACAAACAAATCAACCTATAGGCGTTCGGGAAACACAACAACTTGCACTCTCATTTCCCACTGAAACGGATGAAGTCGCTGATGCGCTTAAAAAGGCTGTTTTAGCGCTAGAACTTGATAGTATGACACCACGACAAGCACTGGATGCTTTGTATAACTTGAAAGAAATGCTTTGAGATAACCTGAGTAACTAGCTGGATATATTATAGATGGCAGTTTGGTGTCCTGAGAAGGAATCGAACCCTCGACCTACCCCTTAGGAGGGGGTCGCTCTATCCTACTGAGCTATCAGGACTGACTAATACTTCGGTGAATTCTAACTAAGATTTACTACTGATGCCACTCTTATAATAGCATCAATAACAATAATGTCTCACCTACTACCACGATAACGTCGTTTCACTTCTTGTGCTAATTGGTGTACAGCCAATGCATAACGACTATCATGGTTATAACGTGTAATTACATAAAAATTATGTCCACCTAACCAGATCTCATCACCTGAGTAAGTACTCATACGCAAAAATCTAACTATGTTATCCATTCGACCTTGTGGACGAATACCCTTGCGTGCAAGATGGGAAAGGCTATATTTTTTCTTATAACTGGTCGTCATACTTTTATAACCATTGCCTGTTGTTGAAGCACGAACAAGTACAGGACCACCTCTACGCCAATTATGTTTTTTAAAGTAGTTAGCAACACTGCCAATTGCATCTTTGGGGTGCCAAAGATTGCACGAACCACTACGATCATAGTCAACTCCAAAAGGCTTAAAATTACTTGGCATAAACTGACATAAACCAATTGCACCTGCGGAAGAACCAACCAAGCTAGTCGGATTTAAACCTTCACTTTTTGCCATGAGTAGAAACTTTTTCAGCTCATTACGAAAGAATTTTTGTCGCCGTCCACTACGAAAGGCTTTAGTTGACAAGGAATCAAGCACACGTATCTTACCAATATTACCTCCATAGATAGTTTCTACGCCCAAAATACCAACAATATACTCTGGCGGAACACCATATTGTTGATATGCCTTATTCAAAGTGGCCGCATTTTGTCGCCAAAAATTAACGCCGCCATTGATATGTCTTGGCGTAAGAAAAAAATTACGATAGCGCGTCCAACGACCAATCTTGCCATAACGCCTTGTACTTTTTTTCGGAGGAGTATAAATTTTTCTCAAGTCACGCGCCTGTGAAAATAATCTATTCAAATAGTTACCGTCGATTCCATAAGAACGTGACATAGTATTAATAAATTTTCTTGCTGATGAATTATGCGCAAAGTCACCTGTAAGTCGATAGGGACGCGAACTTACCCATGGTACTTTTCTAATATGAGGCAATTTATTGGCCTGTTGAACATAACGCTGTTTGGGTTTGGGCTTAGGCTTAGATTTCAGTTGCTTTTGTTCAGCAATAAGTACGCTAGCATTTTTTTTCTCAATCGTTGTTAACTCAACAGGCTTATTACTTGGTAGATTACTAGGCTCTACTGTTGGTATAACTGTCACAATATCAGTATCGTTCTTAACTTCTTGTGGACTACAACCTGTTCCACCAAATGCGACTATCAACAATACTACCATTGCCAATATTATTTTATTTCTATTCATTATTTCCCCCTACCCAACCTTTTTGTAATGTAAACCTTCTCGTTACCTATCCCAAATTAAGTTATTTCACTAACTATATGAATAACATCAAAATACATCAAAATGTCTTCATAAAATTGGATGTTATATATTTGTTAGCATAAACAAAACTAACGTGCTGCTATTCTTCCGCCATAATGACGCTGTTTTAAAGCTTGTGCCAACTGATGAACTGCCATCGCATATTTAGAGCTATGGTTATAACGGGTAATTACATAAAAATTATGCCCACCTAACCAGACTTCTTCACCACGCGCGCCCCCCAATCGAATCAAGCTTACCTGACGATCTATATTTCTTGATGCTGGCAATACACCATAATTTTTTAAATGATTTAGACTGTATTTACTCTTAAAGCCCCATTTTAATGACTTATAACGCTGACTATTTGTTAAGGCTTTCACAACAACAGGTCCACCTGTTCGCCAACCATGCTTTTTGAAGTAATTAGCCACACTGCCAATTGCATCTGCTGCTGTCCATAAGTTGCACGAACCATTGCCATCATGATCGACACCATATTTTTTTACATTACTTGGCATAAATTGGCAGAGCCCTATTGCACCAGCATAAGATGCCTTAGGTTTCAATGGGTCTAAACCTGCACGACGTGCCATAATTAAGTAACTTTCTAACTCACTAGTAAAATAAGCACCTCGTCGTGCATTATTGAAGCCCATAGTTGCCAATGCATCAACGGTACGATTCGTACCAACATTCTCACCATAACGTGTTTCTACACCAATAATACCCAAAATATATTCCTGTGGAACACCATAGCGTTGCTCAGCACGCTGTAAGGCGGAACGGTTAGCATTCCAAAACTGCAATCCTTTATTAATCGTTCGCGAAGTAAGAAAATTACCACGATACTTTGCCCAACTACCTGCACGAACACCTGTACTCTTGTTTTTTGGTTTTCTGGGTAAACTATCTTTGTAAGCCATACGCTTTAAAAAGGCAGTAGATTTTGCTTTGGACAACACATAATTCATTGTTTTACGGTCAAAACCATGCCGAGAAACCATTTTATTAATAAACGCATGTGTTTTTGGATTACGAGAGAATTCACCTGTCAACTGATGTGATTTTCCTGTATTTCTTAGCTGCCCACCTCTTGAGCCTGACATTTGATTTCGTTGCCTATTTTGCTGAGCAAATTGCGCTTGCCTGACTGCCTTTATTTTTTCTAACTCACGCTTTCGTTGTTCAAGCTTTCTTGCCTTAATTTCTTCTAACTGCGCCTTACGTGCTTCTAGTGTTAATTGCGTTGATTGCTGTACCGCTGCTGCCTGAGCAACAGCTCTATCCTCTACTGTATCAACATCAGCACTGGGTACCGCTGGATTTGAACTACACGCAGATAATGCAACAAGAATAAGTATGGCACTACTTGCCCGTTTTAGTTTTCCACATCGATTTTTCAGTTGATCCTTCATATTTAACAAGCCCTTAAATTTATTTGATTAGCGGAAAAATCCTCTATTTTGATTGCAAAATTTATCAAGAGAACATAAGTACTTTCCCTTGATAAAGGAATAAATATGATTAATTTGCAAAATTCATCATATTACCCATTTCTTCTAACATGGGCGGAAATTGATTTGTTACAGCATCACCCACAGTAACAGGGTCTGGTGAGCTTAATGACGGTGCACGCCATCCACCAGGCATACGCCCCATATCATAAGGTGCATTCATTGACTTATCCCATACTTCATCAGTAAAGTCAGTATAAAAATCAGGCCAGATATATCTAATATCTCCCCACGCTTTTTTTCTACCTGTATTCACTGTATTGGGGAAAAAAGGCGGTAATGCAGAGTTATTATTATTACGCCAAGGGTTTATCCCTCCCACATTACTCCAAGGTGTTGGCATCGCGCCATTATTAAAAAATGAATTGGGTGAAAAACTATTACCAAAGGGGGATATATTCGAAAAGTTAATATTGGGCATCTGATAACCCATATTATGTGGTGGAAATTCAGTAGGAGGAAAATTTCTAGCCATTGGCATAGGAGCAGAACGTTGAAAATTCGGCTGCTGAAAGTTTGGTGGAATATTATAAGGAGGTGGAACATTTGCAGCTCTTGGCATAAAAGCAGCAGGATGCGAAGCATTTTTAGCCATGGGCGGATTGGGTGGATATTGCCTTTCGGCTTTTACTGGTAATGCTTCCCTTCCCCAAGGATTTGTATTTTTTTCTGCAATAGCTGTTTTTGATGTAGCTATATTTTTGTTGGTACTTGCCTCCGCATTTTTTTCTACACTAAAGCTATTAGGAGGAAATGCACTTGAGCCATCATTTTGTTCAGCTGCATTACTAGGTAACATAAGTAATAAACCGACTACGAGTAAAAGTTGTTGTTGAGTATTCATTGTAATTTGATACCTTATAATTAATATTTTTCACAGACTTTAGTAGTGCGATACAAACAATGGAGAAATATTGTTAAGGCTATTAATCTATAGTTCACGGATCTTTGTAAGCTTTTCACATCACATCTATGACATTTTTATGACGAAAAAGTTACTAAAAAAAGAAAAGCCACTAACAATAAGTTATTGGTATATCTATCAAGAGGAGAATATGTCTGCCCCAGTCTGAGCATTGTAGAGAAGCAGAGTATCATAGAAGAGTACATCGTTATGATGAACTTTTATTCGACAACTAGCCACATATTTATGCCCTTTATTTCTTTTAGTAAGGTTAAAACCACCGTCTTTTAGACGGTCAGCTTTAGCTACGAAATTAAGTGGTTGTTTTTACGTTAGATAAAAGTAATCTAGCCCAGAACAACCCAACTGGTTGATTCCCTTCGCCAATGTTGTTAATGCTTTTTCGTCTTAGTACACCGACCTGTTGGGGTCTTTTAATACTAAA